>JBBRGH010000284.1:0-4657 GCA_038240915.1 Gemmatimonadales bacterium
CGCCAGCTCCTGGCGGCGCACCGCTACTGGCGCCGCCGGGGGATGACGGTGGACCTGGTGGTCCTCGACAGTCATCCGCCCAGCTACCTCCAGGACCTGGGCGACCGGATCACCGCCGCGGTCTACGCCGTGGCCGACGGCGGCTCGCTCGACCGGCCCGGCGGCGTATTCGTCCGCCGCCGCGACCTCCTGAGTGCCGACGAGCAGCTAATGCTCCGGGCCACGGCCCGGGTCCACATCTCCTGCGACGGTCGCCCGCTCGGCCGGATCCTCGCGGCCGTGATGGCGAACGAGTTGCCGCCGGAGGAAGATTTCGACCCGGCTGCGCCGGAGATCCGGGCCCCCGAGCGCAGCGACTCGCGGGTGGTGCGCGCGGTCCGCCTCATCGGCGCCAGGCTCCCGACCCTGCTGGGCCCGCTGGTGAACCCGGCGGGCTCCGAACGCCGGATGCGGCCGCGCCAAAGCGGCAGCACCCTGCCGACGACCTACGACAACGGCTTCGGCGGACTCCGGCCGGACAACGACTACGAGCTCCAGGTGGGCGGCGACCACCTGCCGCCCGCGCCCTGGTCCAACGTCATCGCCAACCCCCACGGCGGGTTCGTCGTGACCGAGCGGGGCGGCGGGTTCACCTGGGCCGGCAACAGCTATTTCTACCGGCTCACGCCCTGGCACAACGACCCCGCGAGCGATCCCGTCACCGAAGCGGTCTATCTGCGGGACGAGGACAGCGGCGAGCTCTGGTGCGCCACGCCGGGACCGGTGCGGGTGGCGCCGCCCTATACCGTCCGCCACGGCGCCGGCTCGTCCACGTTCGAGCATCTCCAGCGCGACATCGCCACCGTGTACACGCTGGGCATGGTCGAGGACGCGGCCGTCAAGATCGGGCTCCTGCGGGTGACCAACACCGGTCCCGATGCCCGGCGGCTGACGCTGACCTCCTATGTCGAGTGGAGCCTGGGCGTGCTGCGCGAGCACACCCAGCACCAGGTCCGCACCGTCTTCGACCGCCCGCTGCAGGTGGTGCTGGCCCAGAACACCTTTGATCCCCAGTTCGCCTCCTGGACGGCGTTCCACGCGATGACCGAGCCGGTGACCGCGCACACGGGAAGCCGGCGCGAGTTTCTGGGCCGGAACGGCACCCCGTCAGCCCCGGCCGCGCTTCGGGCCGAGGCGGCGCTCTCGGGCGCGACCGGCTCGGGGATCGATCCCTGCGCCGCGCTGCAGTGCTCACTCGAGCTTCAACCGGGCGAGACCCGGGAAGTCGTGCTCCTGCTCGGCTCGGCGCCGGACGAAGCGACCGCCCGGACCCTGCTGGCCGACTACCGTGACCTGGGCCGCGCCCGGGCCGCGCTCGAACGGAGCGTCGCCGCCTGGGCCGCGCGGCTGTCGGTAGTCACCGTCCGGACGCCCGAGCCCAGCTTCGACGCCATGATCAACCGGTGGGCGCTCTACCAGGCGCTGGCCTGCCGGATGTGGGCCCGATCGGCGCTCTATCAGAGCAGCGGCGCGTACGGCTTCCGGGATCAGCTGCAGGACGTGATGGCCCTGGTGTACGCCGAGCCGGCGCTGGCGCGAGCCCACATTCTCCGCGCCGCCGGCCGCCAGTTTCTCGAGGGCGACGTGCAGCACTGGTGGCACCCGCAGAGCGGGCGCGGCGTCCGGACCCGGTTCTCGGACGACCTGGTCTGGCTGCCGTACGTGGTGGATCACTACGTGCGTTCCACCGGCGACGCATCGGTGCTGGACCAGTACGTTCCCTTCCTCGCCATGCGGGCGCTCGAAGCCGACGAGCAGGAGCTGTACGACCTGCCGGCGGTGACCGACGAGCACGGCAGCGTCTACGAGCACTGCCTCCGCGCCCTCCGGCGGGCCTCCACCGCGGGCGCGCACGGGCTACCGCTGATCGGGATCGGGGACTGGAACGACGGGATGAACCGGGTGGGCGTCGAAGGCAGGGGCGAAAGCGTCTGGCTCGCCTGGTTCCTGGTCACCACGCTCCGCGCCTTCGCCGTGCACGCGGAGGCCCGGGGGGACCGCGCGGTGGCCGGCGAGTTCCGGCGCCACGCCGACGGCTATGCGGTCGCGGTCGAGACCCATGGCTGGGACGGCGCCTGGTATCGCCGGGCGTACTTCGACGACGGCACGCCGCTGGGCGCGAGCGCGAGCGACGAGTGCCGGATCGATTCGATCGCCCAGAGCTGGAGCGTCATCTCGGGGGCCGGCGACCCCATGCGCCAGGCCCAGGCGATGCGGTCCCTCGAAGAGCATCTGGTGCGCGAGGATGCGCGCCTGATCATGCTGCTCACGCCCCCGTTCGACCACACCCCCCACGACCCCGGCTACATCAAGGGCTACCTGCCGGGCGTCCGCGAGAACGGCGCCCAGTACACCCACGCGGCGCTGTGGGCGGTGCTGGCCACGGCCCTCCAGGGCAACGGCGACCGGGCCTTCGAGTTGTTCCAGATGCTCAACCCACTGACCCACGCGCGGACGGCGGCCGAGATCGCCAGCTACAAGGTCGAGCCCTATGTGGTGGCGGCGGACGTCTACACCGCGGAGGGCCAGGTCGGCCGCGGCGGCTGGACCTGGTACACGGGGTCGGCCAGCTGGATGTATCGGGTTGGGCTGGAAGGGATTCTGGGCCTTCGGAAGCGGGGCGACACTCTCTTCGTCGAGCCGCGGGCCCCGGCCGCCTGGCGCGAGTACACCATTACGTACCGCCACGGGCGCACCCGCTATCGGATCACGGTGCTCAATGAAGATGGCGAGGCGCGCGGCGGCGTCAGCGTGACGGTGGATGGGATCTCGACGGCGGACGGTGGCATTCGGCTGGTGGATGACGGCAGGGAGCACGAGGTGGCGGTGCGGCAGGTGGCGAGTACGATACTGGAGTCGTCCTGATCCTTCGTTAGCGGGTCACTCGGTTGGCCCCACCGTCGCCACCGCCGGTGTCCAGCGCGTTCCACATTTGGGGCACCGGGCTTCGAGCGCCGCGCCGAACCCTGCCGTGAGGGGGCGCCCCGTACGCCCGCAGCCAGGGCAGGCGCCCGGCGGCTCGGGATGCCACGGGTTGCTGCATCCCCACTTCATCCCGGCCGGCGTCTCGCCCACCGGAATCATCGGCCACCCGTCCTCCACGCATGCGGGCACGTTCAGGGGGCCGCTTGGCTCAGTCGGGCCACCGCGTCCAGCACCGCGTGCGGCTGCTCCTCCTGGATGTACTGGCCGGAGCCGGTCACGCTGTCGGCCCGGAAGTTCGGCAGCCGGGCGCTCAGCATTTCCCGTTGACCCTCCGTCACCTCGGCGGGATGGGCCACCGTGCCCACCAGCAGCCGCACCGGCATGGCGCACTCGTGGAGCCGGTCGGTGAGAGTGTCGGTCTCCTTCGCCTTCGACATCCGCTGGAACGCGTCGATCGAGCCGTCCATGTCGGCGGTCTGGCCGGCGGTGTAGCCGCGGATGACGGCGTCGGTGACCCAGGTCGTGTCGCCCGAGTTCCGGACGATCTCGCGCCGGACGTCGTGGCGGAGCTTCGATTCGTCGAGCGCGAACTTGACCAGCCCGCCGCCGAACTTGAACACCTTCTTCATCCCCGCCGTGGCGGCGCTCTCGGCCGGACCGCCGTCGATCGAGAGCAGCCCCCGCACCAGCTCCGGCCGCCGCACCGCCAGCCGGAACGCGATCGCGGCGCCGCTGCTCTGGGCCACGAACAGGGCCCGGCGAACGCCCAGGCTGTCGAGCACGCTGCTCACCCGCGCGGTCTGCGCGGTGAAGGAGTAGTCGGCGTCCTTGGGATGGGAGGACCAGCCGTAGCCCAGCGGCTCGACCACGATGGTCTGGAAGCCCTGGGCGGCCAGCGGCGCGATCAGCATCCGGTAGCCGAAGGCGGAGCCGAAGATGCCCGGGATGAGCACCAGCGGTTCACCGGTGCCGACGGTGGTGGTGCGGAGGATTTCGCCCGGCGCGACCACGACGTCGCGCACCACGGCGCTGTCGCTGGCGCGAGCGGCCGGCGGCCCGAGCGCCAGCAGCAGCGCCAGGCCGGCTACCACTTGAGGATCTTGAGCTCGTCGAGACGACCCGCCACCGAGGCGAGAGAGAGCACGCTCAGCTCCTTCCGGAACCGGTAGGCGGCATCGCGGATGGCGGGCGACACCGGCGCCCCGGTCTCCTTGCGGTAGCGGCGATAGGTGGTCCCCAGGTCCTCGAACACCCGGCGCAAGGAGCGCGCCTCCCGGATCTGCTCCGGCGTCCGCGTCAGATCGGCCGACAGCGGATCGAGCGTCGAGCGGCGGCGGGAAGCCCGGGGACGAGTGGCCGTTGCGCGGCGGTCCACCGATTCAGCCGCATCGTTCACGCGTGCGACCACACGATCGATCAACGTCTGGGGCAGCGCCGCGTCAGCCGACGCGGTCGGGCGAATCGGAAGGATGGACATTGGGGGGCAGCCGATCGTGGCGAGAGACCCTCCGTGCCGGAGCGGGAAGAGGGTCTTTTGAAGTTACCCGGCTGGACCCCGAATGGCGAATGCCGCCGGGTGAGCGGCTACCGCGTCATTCGCTCGGCGGAACCGGGTCGGTGTCCTCGGAGAGCGACTCGTCGGCGGGAGCGTCGGCGCGCTCAAGCTTGCGCTTGAGCTTTTCCTCGCGCTTCT
>JBBRGH010000285.1:0-4652 GCA_038240915.1 Gemmatimonadales bacterium
GTGAGGCTTTGGATGTCGAACCCGCCGGGGAAGCCCGCGCCGCCGAAGCGGCTTCCGGCGGCGAACAGGAGCGAGCCGGTGCTGCCGGGCCGGAACAGGTTCTGGTCCACCTGCATCCAGACGAACCGGAGGGTGTCGGGCGAGTGGTTGGTGTAGCGGATCTGCTCAGTGGCCTGCAGCCGCTGGGCGGCCGTGTCGAGCGTGGCCTTGATGACGTAGTCGGCCCGCTGTTGCCAGTAGCGCGGCCCGGGCGCGCCGTCGGCGCGGCGGACCTCGTTCGGCTCGGGCAGCGGAAGCGGGCTGAAGATCCCGGTGTCCGCCACCGGCGGCTTCAAGGCCGGCTGCAGATTCAGCGGCCGGGCGGCCTGGGTCGGCGCGTTGGAGTCGGGCTGCTGGGCGGCGAGCGGGGCCGCCGCCAGCAGGAGACAGAGCGGAAAAGGGCGCATGGGGGGGTCCGGGCGGCTAGAGCTTTGGCAGCGTAACGCCCGTCTGCCGCTGGTACTTGCCGGCCTTGTCGGCGTAGCTGGTCTGGCAGATGTCGTCCGCGTCGGCCTCGAAGAAGAGCACCTGACAGATGCCCTCGTTGGCGTAGATGCGGGCGGGGAGCGGCGTGGTGTTGCTGATCTCGAGGGTGACGTGCCCTTCCCACTCGGGCTCGAACGGCGTCACGTTGGTGATGATGCCGCAGCGGGCGTAGGTGCTCTTGCCCACGCAGATGGTGAGCACCTCGCGCGGGATCCGGAAGTCCTCGACCGAGCGGGCCAGGGCGAAGCTGTTGGGCGGCACCAGGCACTCCGGCCCGTCGAACTCGACGAAGCTCCGGTGGTCGAACGCCTTGGGGTCGACGATGGCGCTGAGGACGTTGGTGAAGATCTTGAACTCGGGCGCCACCCGCATGTCGTAGCCGTAGCTGGACAGCCCGTAGGAAATCACCCGCCGCCCCTCGGCGTCCACCTGGCGCACCTGGCCGTCCACGAAGGGCTCGATCATGCCCCGGTCCTGGGCCATGCGGCGGATCCAGCGATCGGATTTGATGGACATGCAGCCTCGGCAACGTGAGCGCGCCCGGGGTCGTAGGGCGGGGAATATAGTCGGATCGGGGGCGGGTTGAATTGACCTGCTAAGTCGGTTACCTTCTGCGGGATAAGTGAAAAAATTCACGATCACGACACCGCTTCCCGCGTCCGAGGCGTATGCTGCAACCGTATATCCCGATCCTGCTCCTGATCGCGTTCGTCGTGGCCAACGCGATCCTGATGCTGGGCGTATCGCACATCCTCTCCACCTACCGCCGGACCCCCACCAAGATCGCCCCGTATGAATCCGGCATGCCGGTCCTGGGGGACGCCCGCGAGCGGTTTTCGGTCAAGTTCTACCTGGTCGCGATGCTGTTCATCGTCTTCGACATCGAGACCGTGTTCATGATCCCGTGGGCCGGGGCTTTCCGCCAGCTGGGCGACATGGCCGGCCTGTTGATCGTCGAAATGTTCGTCTTCATCGTGATTCTCGCGGTGGGGTACGTGTATATCTGGAAGCGGGGAGCGCTGCAATGGGATTGACCCATCCGGCCGCTGACCGTGGATCGGACGCAACCACGGTCTCATCGGTTTCGCCGAACTGGGTCACGACCCGGCTCGACTTTCTGACCAACTGGGCCCGGAGCAACTCGCTCTGGCCGATGCCGTTCGGCACCGCCTGCTGCGCCATCGAGTTCATGGCCACGGCCGCCAGCCGGTTCGACCTGGCCCGCTTCGGAATGGAACGGATGAGCTTCTCCCCCCGCCAGGCCGACGTGCTGATCTGCGCCGGGCGGCTGCCCTTCAAGCTCGCGCCGGTGATCCGGCGGATCTGGGACCAGATGCCGCAGCCCAAGTGGTCGATCTCGATGGGGGCCTGCGCCTCTTCCGGCGGCATCTTCGACAACTATTCGATGGTCCAGGGGATCGACACCATCATCCCGGTGGACGTCTACGTGCCGGGCTGTCCGCCCCGGCCGGAGGGCCTGATCTACGGCATCCGGCTGCTGCAGAAGAAGATCATGGGCGAGAGCATCTCCGACGACACGCTGCGCGACGAGAAGCTGGTCGGCCCCGACGGGCTGTTCCTGCCGGCGGAGCGGGTGGACGAGCTGTCGGAGCCGTTCGGCAACTCCGTCCACCAGACCCGGTCCACCTCGTGAGGCCGCCGATGGGCCCTTGGGCGCCTCATGGGGCGGGGCGGCAGCCACGCGCCCGGACCGGAGCGGCGGCATGACCGCGCCGGCCGCCGCCGTCGCGCCGCTCCGGGCCGAGTTCGGGGCCGCTGTGACCCGCCATCTGGTCTCCTGCGGCGACACCATCGTCTACGTCGAGCGCGCCCGCGCCCACGACGTCCTCGCCTGGCTCAAGGACGCCCCCGGCCAGCAGTACGACTACCTCACCGACGTCACCGCGGTCGAGTACCGTGACCCCGAGCGCCCGCTCGAGGTCGTCTGGCAGCTCCGGTCCCTCGCCCGCAAGGCCGATCTCCGGATCAAGGCCGAGCTCGACCAGCGGCAGCCGCTCGAGGTCCGCTCGGTCTGCGATCTCTGGCGTGGGGCCGACTGGCTCGAGCGCGAGGTGTACGACATGTTCGGCATCGGCTTCACGGGCCATCCCGACCTGCGCCGGATCCTGATGTGGGAGACCTACGCCGAGGGCTATCCTCTACGGAAGGATTTCCCGCTCCGGGGCCACTTCAGCCGGGCAGAGCAGACCCGGCAGGCGCTCGCCGCCAACCCCGAGGCCCATTATTCCATGGAAGAGCTGTCCATCGCCGAGGCGTTCGACGAGCTGCCCGCCGACATGCGCGAGCGGCTGGCCCGCGGCGAGCGGGGGTTCCTCAAATGAGCACGCGCACGATCGAGATGGCGCTGGCCACGCCCGGGCTCGACGCCCAGGGACGCCCGGCCCGGATTCCGCTCACGGCCCGGGAGGCCACCCCGAGGTTCGACGAGGACTTCGGCGCCGAGCACATGCTGGTGAACATCGGCCCGCAGCACCCGGCCACCCACGGGGTGCTCCGGCTGGTGATCGAGCTCGAGGGCGAGACGGTCAAGCGCTGCATCCCGCACGTGGGCTATCTCCACAGCGGGTTCGAGAAGCTGGGCGAGTACCGGCACTACAATCAGATCATCCCGCTGACCGACCGCACCGACTATCTCTCGCCCATGGCCAATAATGTCTGCCTGGCGCTGGCGGCGGAGAAGCTGATGGGAATCCAGGTGCCGGAGCGCTGCCGGGTGCTCCGGGTCATCGCCTGCGAGATGAGCCGGATCATCTCCCACCTGGTCTGGCTCGGCACCACCGGCATCGACCTGGGCGCTTTCACCCCGTTCCTCTGGTCGTTCCAGCAGCGGGAGCGGATCTACAACCTGCAGGAGAAGTGGACCGGCGCCCGGTTGACCACCAGCCTGACCCGGGTGGGCGGGATGATGGCCGACGTGCCCGACGACTTCGAGGCCGGGCTCCGCGACTTCACCCGCACCTTCCCCAAGACCCTGACCGAGGTGGACACCATGTTCACCCGGAACGCCATCTGGATCGGGCGGACCCAGGGGGTCGGCGCGCTCACGGCGGAGCAGGCGATCAGCCATTCCCTCTCGGGGCCGATGCTCCGGGCGAGCGGGGTGGACTACGACGTCCGGAAGGATCGTCCCTATCTCGACTACGAGACCTACGACTTCGACGTGCCGGTCGGTCAGTACGGGGACATCTACGACCGCTACCGGATCCGGCTCGAGGAGATGGGGCAGTCCAACCGGATCCTGGAGCAGGCGCTCGACCGGCTGGCCGGGCTCAAGGGAACCCCGATCAACGTGGACGATCCGCGCGTGATCCTGCCCCCCAAGTCGCGCGCCATGAGTGACATGGAGGCGATGATCTTCCACTTCAAGCAGGTGATGGAAGGCGTCAAGCCGCCGGTGGGCGAGGCGTATCTCGGGGTCGAGAACCCCAAGGGCGAGCTGGGCTATTATCTCGTCTCCGACGGGACCAGCAAACCGGTCCGCTGGCGGATCCGCCCGCCGTCGTTCATCAACCTCTCGAGCCTGCCCGCCATGTGCGAGGGCGCGCTCCTCTCCGACGTGATCGCGATCAACGCGAGCGTCGACATCGTAATGGGAGAAGTCGACCGATGAGCGCCCATTCCGCCAGCGGCGCCCACACCGCGCCGGCCATCGCCCACGAGCCCGTCTTCGTGGGCGAAACCCGCGCTCGGCTGGACCGGCTGTTCGCCCAGTATCCGACCAAGCAGTCCTGCCTGCTGCCGGCGCTCTGGATGGTGCAGGAGGTGCGCGGCTGGATCTCGGAGGCAGCCATCGGCGAGGTCGCGGCGGTGCTCGAGCTCACGCCGGCCTACGTCAAGGGCGTGGTGACCTTCTACACGATGTACCACACTCATCCGGTCGGGCGGCACTTCATTCAGGTCTGCACCACGTCGCCCTGCAACATCTGCGGGGCGGAGGACGTGGTGAAGGCGCTGCTCGCCGCCACCCGCTGCGGCGAGCTCGGCGCCACCAGCCCCGACGGCCGGTTCACGGTCATCGAGGTGGAGTGTCTCGGCGCCTGCGGGTTCGCGACACCGATCATGGTGGACGACGACTTCATCGAGAACGTGAGCCCGGACCGCGTTCC
>JBBRGH010000286.1:0-4646 GCA_038240915.1 Gemmatimonadales bacterium
AACGACGGCGCGGCCAACTTCCGGCTGGTGAGCGCCCCGGTGGCCAGTCCGTCGCGCGAGCACTGGACCGAGGTCCTGCCCCACCGCCCCGACGTGAAGGTGGACTCGGCCGACGCCTTCCGCGGCCACCTGGTGGTGTACGAGCGCGCCGATGGCCTGCGCCAGATCCGGATCCTCGACCTCGAGCGCGGGGGAGACCACGTGGTGGCCTTCCCCGAGCCGGTCTACACCGTCCGCCAGCACGCCAACCCCGAGTTCGACACCAGCGAGCTCCGCTTCACCTACACCTCGCTGGTGACGCCCGCCTCGGTGGTGGACTACGACATGGCGGCCCGGACCTGGACCGTGCGGAAGCAGACCGAGGTGGTGGGCGGCTACGATCCGGCGCGCTACCGCTCGGAGCGGCTGTTCGCCACCGCGGCCGACGGGACCCGGGTGCCGATCTCCCTGGTGTACCAGCTCCCGCTCGAGCGGACCGGCGGGCCCCGGCCGCTGCTGCTCAACGGCTACGGCGCCTACGGCGTGAGCTACGATCCGGCCTTCTCGTCGAGCAGCCTGAGCCTGCTCGACCGCGGCTTCGTGGTGGCGATCGCCCACGTGCGGGGCGGCGAGGAGATGGGGCGGGCCTGGTACGATGGCGGCAAGCTGCTCCACAAGCCCAACACCTTCGGCGACTTCATCGCGGCGGCGGAGCACCTGATCGCCGAGGGCTACACCGCGGCCGACCGGCTCACCATCAGCGGCGGCAGCGCCGGCGGCCTGCTCATGGGCGCGGTGGTCAACCTCCGCCCCGAGCTGTTCCACGCCGTGGTGGCCGAGGTGCCGTTCGTGGACGTGGTCAACACCATGCTCGACGCGTCGCTGCCGCTCACGGTGATCGAGTACGACGAGTGGGGCAATCCCAACGAGCCCGCCGCGTACGCCTGCATCCGCTCCTACTCTCCCTACGACAACATCCGCCGCCAGGCCTATCCCCACCTGCTGATCACCGCCGGCCTCAACGATCCGCGGGTGGCGTACTGGGAGCCGGCCAAGTTCACGGCCCGGCTCCGGGCCCGGAAGACCGACCACCACCGCCTGCTGCTCAAGACCAACAT
Source organism: Gemmatimonadales bacterium (assembly GCA_038240915.1). Lineage (GTDB taxonomy): Bacteria > Gemmatimonadota > Gemmatimonadetes > Gemmatimonadales > GWC2-71-9 > CAVVWJ01. The sequence continues at coordinate 1,098 of JBBRGH010000286.1, forward strand.
GGGGGCCGGCCACGGCGGCGCGTCGGGGCGGTGGGACTATCTCCGCGAGGTCGCCTTCAAGTACGCCTTCGTGCTCGACGTCCTCGGGATGGGCCAGGGGTAGGCAGGCTGGTTTTCACCACAGAGGCACGGAGGCACGGAGAACTTCAACGGTGGGTCGTCAACAACACAACCCTGCTGTTCTCTGTGCCTCTGTGGTGCAGCCGCCCCTTACGAGAAAAGCGCGGCGCGCGTGAGCCAGCGATCCATCAACCACTCCCACCCCAGCGTGCGGCGAATCACCCCGGGGCGAACGCCGAACAGGCGGAGACTCTGCCGGCTGAGCGACGAGTGGTCGCTGTAGCCGCACGCGACCGCCACCGTGAGCAGCGGCGCTGAGGCCTCCGCCTGCAGCCGGAGCGCCGCGGTCACCGCGTGCGCCGCCGCCAGCCACTTGCCCGGCCCCGGCACCTCGGCCCGGCGGAACCACGTCCGCACCGTCCGCTCCGCGTGCCCCAGCGTGCTCAGGAGCGCGCTCACCTCGGCGAAGCCGGACGAGAGCCGGACGATCATCCCGATCATCTTCCCCACCTCCGGCGTGAGGCCCGGCAGCCGCGCCGGCAGCCACTGCTCCACCTGCTCGGGCAGCAGGGACGCGTCGGTGAGATGGTGGCGAAGCCGCCCGCCCGGCGCCTCGCCGTCGATCAGGATCGCGCGGACGTAGAGCCCGCCCGCGGTGCGGGCCCACGCGAGGTCGGCGGGGTCGGTGTCCGGTGCCACCCGGAGCGCCACCGGGGCCGCGGGGTAGCGCGCCCGGAGCTGGGGAAGCTGGGCCAGCGCCTCGTCCCACGAGTGCCGTGGCGGCTCGAGCGCCAGCACCAGCACGGTGGCATCGGGGAGATCCTGAGGCGGGACGTGCGCCGCGAGATCGGGGATCGCCTCGTAGTGATCGTACGGTGGCGAGAGGTGAAACAGCGCGGGGGGGGCCAGCAGCGCCTGAGAGTTCATACCACTACCTGTGCGGGAAACGACTCCGGGAAAGCGACGCGTCAGCCATATTAATGCCCGGCTCCGAACCCCGCCATTGCCGTTTTCCTCACGGGCACGCGCTCGCCCGGGCCTCCCGCGCGCGTCAGGGCCAGGTCGCCCCGATCGCCGCGCCCGCGACCATGGCCCAGATGGCCACGTACAGCGGCACCAGGCGCAGGCGGAGCCGAACTTGTAACTCTCGGTCGTCGCGATCGTGAACCCGGCCGCGGCCAGCGTGATCAGCCGCGCGCCATGACCATTCCGACCAGCCCCGCGGTGTAGAGCGCGCCCACCAGCCAGCGGAGCCCGCGCGCCCGCACCACCCGTCCGAGGATGTGAAACTGCATCGGGATGAAGTACTTCGACTGGTCCTCCTCGCGGAGGAACGTCTTGCAGCGGGCTCCGGGCATACTTGTGGCGGGAGAACCCCTCGTGCGGCGCGTCCTTGTACATCCCCCAGGTGGCAGCGTGGAGTCCGGCCAGCAGGCCGACGAGTCCCGCGAGCAGCGCGCTCATGCGCTGCGCTCCAGCGCCCGCACGGCGGGCATGGCGGGCGCGGCGGCCGCGGAGCGATACGCGGCCTCGACCAGCTCGAGCCCGCGCCGCGCCCGCGCCAGCGACATCACCGGCGCGCGATCGGTGCGGATGGCGGTGAGAAAGTCGCGAAACATCGCTCGCGAGCCGCCGATGTCGCGGAGGCCGGGCAGCACCAGCCGCGGGCGCGGGCCGGTGACGCGGACGAACAGGCCGTTCGACTCGAACAGCACCGAGCCGCGGGTCCCGTAGATCCGGGACAGCCTGAGCCCGCGCCAGGGCGACGGAATCTCCCACGAATGTGTCAGCGTACCGAGGGCGCCCTCACGGTATTCCGCCACCAGCAGCATGCTCCGCTCCGCCCCCGGCCCGTGGCCCGGCCGGAAGCCCTGGACCCGCTCCACCTCGAGCCCGAGGTTGGCGAGCAGGTCCACCCAGTGGACGCCGCCCTCGAACAGCGCCCCGCCGCCCGCGAGGTTCGGATCGGCGCGCCAGCCGGAGGGGCGCTGGAATTTGGCCGCGTCGATGTGGACGAATCGCACCTCGCCCAGGTCGCCGGAGGCGAGCACCCCGCGCAGCACCCGCGCCACCGGCTTGTAGCAGTAGTTCTCCGCCACCAGGACCCGACGGCCGCTGGTGGCCTCGGCCGCCGCCACCCGGTCGCAGTCGGCCGCCCGGAGGAAGGCGGGCTTCTCGACGATGGCGTGTTTCCCGGATGCGATCGCGGCCAGCGCCAGGGTGAGATGGCTCTCCGGCGGGGTGGCGATCAGCACCGCGTCGATGCCCGGGGCGTCGATCGCCTCCTGGTAGCCGCCGAAGGCGCCGCCGCCGTAGCGGGCCCCGAACGCCGCGGCGCGTGCCGGATCGCGGCTGGCGTAGTGGCAGCGCACCTCGCGCCGGAAACCGGCCAGCGTGCGGCTGTGGGTGCGGGCGATCTGCCCGCACCCGAGGAAGGCGAGCTCAACGACCGACGGCGACATGGCGACGGACCTCCTGGCGGCGGGATGTGCGGGCGACGAGGCGATGCGCGGCGCGGAGCGCGACCGCGGCGATGGTGAGGCTCGGATTGACCCCGGCCGAGGACGGCAGGGCGCTGCCGTCCACCACGTACAGGTTGTCGAGCCCGCGGAACCGGCCCTCGGCGTCGAGGGCGGAGGTGCGTGGGTCGGTCCCCATCCGCACCGTGCCGACGGCGTGGGAGAAGGTGCCGATCCGGTGCCGGTAGAACGCCCAGGCCCCGGCTCGGCGGAGGATGGCCCGGGCCCGGTCGGCCAGCAGGCCGCCCGCGGCGACGTCCCGCGGGGCGTAGCGATGGTCCACCCGGAGCGGCGGCAGGCCGTAGCGGTCGGCCGGGCCGGCGTCCAGCAGCACCCGGTTGTGGTACTGCGGCTGGTCCTCGGCGATCACCAGGAGGCCGGTGAGATGCCGCACCCAGGGAGCGCAGGCGGCACCAAGCGGCGCCGCCAACTGGGTTCGCACCAGTTCGGCGGGCGGGGTGGCCAGCTGCTGGATGCCGCCCAGCCGCCCACGTGGGCTGCGCCGGCCCGGCACACCATGGTAGAAGTCGTGGATGCCGAGCTGCTTGTGGAACTCGCCGCCGGGATTGGGCGGCGTCGGGAATACGCCGAAGACGATCTCGTTGAAATGCCGCATCAGGTAGCGGCCCACCACGTGCCCGCCCGGATTGAGGCGGTGAAGCCCGGACGCGAGCAGCAGGTGCGGCGTGGCGAGCGCGCCGGCGGCGAGCAGCACCAGATCGCCGCGCACCAGCGAGGCCTGGCCGGTGGTCCGGTCGGTCACCTCCACGGCCGTGATCCGCCCCCGCTCGGCCAGCAGCCGCGTCGCCACCGCGTTGGTGCGCAGGTGCATCCCCCGGCGGAGCAGCGGCTCGACCAGGACGGTGGCGACGTCGTTCTTGGCCCGCACCGCGCAGGCGAAGCCGTCGCAGGTGCCGCAGCCGACACAGGCGTAGCGCCCGGCCTCGCGCCGGTGGTTGATGGCCAGCGG
>JBBRGH010000287.1:0-4645 GCA_038240915.1 Gemmatimonadales bacterium
AGGGTGTCTCGCCGGCGGTGCGCTCGGTCAACTCGACCTCGGTCAGCATCTCGCCCGACGGCCAACTCATCGTTTTCCTTGGACTCGGCATCGACGGAGTCCAGCGCCTGTACGCCCGGAGCCTGGACGAGGCGATCCCGCGCATGCTTCCGGGCACCGAAGGCGGGCAAGAACCCTTCTTCTCGCCCGACGGCCGATGGGTCGGGTTCTGGGCCGACGGCCGGGTGCAAAAGCTGCCGCTGGCCGGCGGCAATCCGCAGACGATCTGCGAGACCACGGCACCGCTGGGCATCGCCTGGGCCACGGCGGATCGGGTCGTCCTCGGCACGATCCGGGGACTCTTCGTCGTGGGGGCGGCCGGTGGCACACCCCAACCGCTGGTCACCGGGGACACCCTCGGCGCCCCGCCCGAGCTGTTTCCGATTCCCGTGGCCGGCGGGAACCGGGTGCTCTATGCCAGTTGGGGGCAGGCCGGCCTCGAAGGGGTCCGGATCGGCATGGCCGATCTCGGGACCGGAAAGAAGACCGTCCTCGATCTCCTCGGGATCGCGCCGATCGGGGTGGCCGACGGCCAGCTGATCTTCGCCCGGACGGATCGCAATCTCTGGGCGGTGCCGTTCGATCCCGGCACCGCGCGCCTCGCGGGGCCGCCGGTGCCGGTCGCCAACGACATCCTCACCATCGGCGGACGGGGCGGCCCCAAGGCGGCGCTCTCCGCGTCAGGCTCGCTGGTGTACCTCGACGCTTCCTCGGGCGAATCGCAACTGGTGCTGGCCGGCGCCAGGCTCTCGCCGACCCCGATCCTCAACCCGGCGCGCTCGCTGTCATTTCCGCGGTATTCGCCCGACGGGCGGCGGATCGCCGTCACCATCGGCACCGATACCCGCACCGACGTGTGGCTGCTCGATCTCGCGTCCGGCACCCCGGTGCGGCTGTCCGCATCCGGCACGGTCAATGAGCGGGCGGAATGGACGCCGGACGGCAAGCGGGTGCTGTTCCGCTCCGATGCCTCGGGGAAGAGCGCCCTCTGGTGGCGACCCGCCGACCTCAGTGGTCCGACGACGATGCTGCTCGGCGGTCCGCGCGACATCTACTTCGAGGGCATGTTCGCCCCCGACGGGCAGGCCCTCGTGTTCCAGTCGGACACCGCCGGCAGCGATATCGGGTATCGCCGGCTGGCGGGCGACACCGCGCCGAGGCCGATCGCCGCTAGCTCGGCCGACGAGAACATGCCGCGTCTCTCCCCCGACGGTCGCTGGATCGCCTTCGCCACCAACGAATCGGGGGCGACGCAGGTGGTGGTCCAGCCTTTCCCCGGGCCCGGGGGCCGGGTGCAGGTCTCGGTGAACGGCGGCAGCGAGCCGGTCTGGGCGAGGGACGGCCGGCGACTCTTCTATCGCGGGGACGGCAAGTTCATCGCCGCCTCGGTCAGCACGGCATCCGGGTTCACCGTGACCGCGCGGACCCCGCTGTTCGACGACAGCTACTTGGCCGCCCCGGCCCCGCACGCCAACTACGACGTCTCGCCCGATGGGTCGCGGCTCCTGGTCTTGCGGTCCGCGGGTACCACTGCCCAGTTCACCGTGGTCCACGACTGGACCCGGGAATTGCGGCGCCGGCTGAGCGGCGCGCCGCGATGACCGAGGCGACCGCTGCCCACGGCGAGCGGGCCGTCATCAAGGTGCCGGCCGTCGTCGGCGTTCGTGCCCATCCGCCCGCTCGGCGCCGTGCTGGGCGACCAGCTCGACAAGCCGGTGGCCTCGGGCGGCCTCGCCTTCAGCCGGCCGTTCGCCTCCGCCGTGCTGCTCGGCGCCATCCTGGTCGCTCTGGTGGCCGTCCCCCAGCGGACCGCCGGGCGGGCGCATTGACCGCTCCACTGGTCGAGCTATTTCGCGATCAGGTTGAAGTCGTACTCCAGACGGATGGTGTCGGCCACGCTCGCCAGCACCGGCCCCCGGCAGCCCCGCGAGACGTCACACCTCCAGCCGATCCCCCGGCCGCGCCACCCCGGCGTACAGCACCGGCATCAGGAACACGCTGATCAGCAGCCGCGAAAACAGCCCGCCTACGATCACCAGCGCGAACGGCCGCTGCGAGTCCGAGCCCACCCCCGTGGACACCGCCGCCGGCAGCAGCCCCAGCGCCGCCACCAGTGCCGTCATCATGATCGGCCGGAGCCGGTCGAGCGCCGCCTCGCGGGCCGACCCCGCGATCGCGGCACCGCCCCGGCGCAGCTCGTTGGCGTGCGAGATGTAGACCACCGCCGTCTGGACCGACACCCCGAACAGCGCCAGGAACCCGATCCCCGACGAGACCGAGAACGGCGTCCCCGTCAGCGCCAGCGCCACCAGCCCGCCCACCGGCGCGCTCAGCACCACCCCGATCACGGTGATCAGCGGGAAGCTCAGGTTCCGGTACAGGGCGAACAGCAGCAGGAAGATGAGCCCGATGGTGAGCGGCAGCACCAGGGCGAGCTGGGTCCGCGACGCGGTGTACTCCTCGTACTCGCCGCCCCACACCGTGTGATAGCCCGGCGGCAGCGGCACCGCCCGGGCCACCTGCCGGCGGGCATCCTCCACCGCGCCGGCCAGGTCCCGCCCCTCGACCGCGAACTGGACCCCGATGTAGCGCGAGTTGTCCTCCCGGTAGATGAACGAGGCCCCGCTGCTCACCGCCACCGTCGCCAGCTCGCGGAGCGGAATCTGCTGGCCGTCCGGGGCGGCGATCAGGATCTCGCCGATCTGCGCCGGCGTCTCCCGGAACCGCGGCTCCAGCCGGACCACCAGGTCGAACGACTTCTCGCCCTGGACCACCGACGTCGCCACCACGCCGCCAACCGCTGCTTCGATCAGGCCGTTCACGTCGGCCACGTTGATCCCGTACCGGGCGATCCGGTCGCGGTCGATGGCGAGCGTCAGGCTGGGCTGCCCCAGCTCCTCCACCACCGTGATCCGGCTCATCCCCCGCACGCGGTGGAGCACCCGCTCGATCGCCCGGCCCTTGGCCTCCAGCACCTGGAGATCGGGCCCGAACACCTTCACCGCCAGCGCGCTCTTGAGCCCGGTCTCGGCTTCGTCCACCGCGTCCTCCGCCGGCTGGGTGTAGTTGAAGCTCACCCCCGGAAAGACCGACAGCTTCCGGTTCATCGCCTGGATCAGCTCGGGCTTGCTGTGGTACGGCCCCCGCCACTCGCCGTACGGCCGGAGCCCGACGTAGAACTCGGCGTTGAAGAAGCCGATCGGGTTGGTCCCGTCGTCCGGCCGGCCGTGCTCCGACGCCACCGCGGTGACCTCGGGAAAGCCCCGGAGGATCTGGCGGAACTGGGGCACCAGCCGGGCCGACTCCTCCAGCGAGATCGTCGCCGGCATCGTCGCCCGGACCCAGAGGGCGCCCTCGTCCAGGTGCGGCATGAACTCGGCCCCGATCCCCGCCGCCAGCACCAGGGATAGCGCGAACAGGCCGACCGAGGCCAGCACCGTCGCCCGGGGACGGGCCAGGCACCAGTCGAGCGCCCGGGCATAGGCCGAGCGGACCGCCTCGAACATCCGGTTGGGACGCTCGCGCACGCCGCCCCGGAGCAGCAGGGTGCACAGCACCGGGATCACCGTCAGCGTGAGCACCAGCGCCCCGCCCAGCGCGAAGATCGTGGTGTCGGCCATCGGCCGGAACAGCCGGCCCGACGGGCCCGACAGGGCGTAGATCGGCAGGAACCCCGCCACGATGATCGCCACCGCGTACACCACCGGCCGATCCACCTCCGCCGCCGCCTCCGCGATCACCTCGCGGACCGCGTACCGGGTGCCGTGCCGGCGGGCCAGGCTCCGGTGGATGTTCTCCACCATCACCACCGCGCCGTCCACCAGGATGCCGAAGTCGATCGCGCCGATCGACAGCAGGTTGGCCGGGATCTGCCGGAGATCGAGGCAGATGAAGGCGATCAGCAGCGCCAGCGGGATCGTGGCCGCCACGATCAGCCCCGACCGGATGTCGAAGAGGAAGAAGATCAGCACCACGATGACCAGCAGGATGCCGCGGAGCAGGTTGTCCTCGACCGTGCGGGTGGTGAGCCGGATCAGGTCGCTCCGGTCGTAGAACGGCACCACCCGCACGTCCTTCGGCAGCACCGTGCGGTTGAGCTCGGCGGTCTTGGCCTGGACGCCCTGCAGCACCGTCTGGGCCTGCTCGCCGGTGCGCATCAGCACCACGCCCTCGACCGCGTCGGGCCGGTCGTTGAACCCGAACTGCCCCAGCCTTGGCGCGAAGCCGATCACCACCCGGCCGACGTCCCGCACCAGGATCGGCGTTCCGTTCTTGACCGCCAGCACCACCTTGCCGATGTCCTCGGGCACCGCCAGCCGGCCCAGCCCGCGGACGTAGTAGAATTGGCCGCCCTCGGAGTAGAACCCGCCCCCGGCGTTGCCGTTGTTCGAGCCCAGCGCCTCGGCCACCTGGGGCACCGACAGGCCGGCGCCCGCCAGCTTGGTCGGGTCGAGCACCACCTGGTACTGCATCGTCTGGCCGCCGAAGCCCGACAGGTCGGCCACCCCCGGCACCGCCTTGTACGCCTTGGCCAGGACCCAGTCCTGGATCGTCTTCAGTTCCATCGGCGAGCGGTCCGGGCTCTCGAGCACGTACCGGTACACCA
>JBBRGH010000288.1:0-4627 GCA_038240915.1 Gemmatimonadales bacterium
ATCGCGCGGGCCAGCGCCGAGCGGTCGGCGCCCTGGCTCACCTCTTCCACGAACGGCTTGGCGATCTTGAGGATGTCGATCGGGAACCGCTGCAGGTAGCTGAGCGACGAGTAGCCGGTCCCGAAGTCGTCGATCGCCAGCCGCACCCCCACCGCCTTGAGCTGCTGCAGCCGCTCGAGCACGCTGTCGGTCTGCTGCATCAGCACGCTCTCGGTGATCTCCAGGATCACCGCCGTCGGATCCACGCCCGTCGCCGTCACCGCCTGCCGCAGGGCCTCGTCCAGCCCCGCGCCCTGGAGCTGGCGGCCGGAGATGTTGATCGACATCCCCAGCCGGAGGTGGGGATAGCGCTGCCGCCACGCCTGCAGCTGGCGGCAGCCCTCCCGCAGGACCCACGCGCCCAGCTGCACGATCAGGCCGGTCTCCTCCGCCAGCGGCACGAAGTGCTGCGGCATCAGCCGGCCATACTGCGGATGGTCCCAGCGGAGCAGGGCCTCGACCCCGTAGATGGCGCCGGTCTGGAGCTCGACGATCGGCTGGTAGTGCAGCACCAGCTCGTTCCGGTCCATTGCCGCCGCCAGCGCCGCCTCCAGGTCGAGCCGCTCCCGCAGGTCGGCGTACATCCGCGACTCGAAGGTGGCCGCCCGCCCCTTGCCCCGCCGCTTGGCGGCATACATCGCCACGTCGGCGTTCCGGAGCAGGTCGTCGGCCGTGTCCTCGCCCGCGGCGCTGGCGACGCCGATGCTCGCCGTCACCCGCACCTGGTTGCCGCTCAGGCTGAACGGATGCGCCATCGCCTCGCCCAGGCGCTCGGGCAGGCCTTCGCGCCCGTCGGCGCCTTCGATCAGGATGGCGAACTCGTCGCCGCCGAGCCGGGCCACCGTGTCCGCGCTCCGGGCGCAGGCCAGGAACCGCTCCGCGGCGCCGATCAGCAGCCGGTCGCCCTCGGCGTGGCCCAGGCTGTCGTTCACCGTCTTGAAGTCGTCGAGGTCGAGGAACAGCACCGTGATCGGATGGCCCCGGCGGCGGGCGACGGCCAGGGCGTGACTCACCCGGTCGCGGAACAGCGCCCGGTTGGCGAGCCCGGTGAGCGGGTCGTGGAACGCCTGGTGGGTGAGCTGTTCCTCCAGCCGCTTCCGCTCGCTCACGTCCCGGGTGTTGAGCACGATGCCCTTCACCGTCGCGTCGTTGAGCAGATTGGTGGCCAGGATCTCGGCGTGGAGCCAGGAACCGTCCGGCTGGCGGAACCGCCACTCGGCCGGGCCGGTGACCCCGGGCGCGGTGGCCGCGTCGCGGAAGAAGGTGGCGGCCCGCTCCCGGTCGTCCGGGTGGAGCAGGTCGGTGACCACCTGGCGCACCATCTTGGCGGGATCGTAGCCGAACACCCGGGCGGCCGAGGGACTCACGAACCGGATCGTCCCGTCGGCCCGGGTCACCAGGATCACGTCGGAGGAGTGCTGCACCAGCGAGCGGAACCGGGCCTCGTTCTGCCGCGCCGCCGTCTCGGCCAGCAGCCGGACGTTCTCCCGCACCGTGAGCAGCTGCCGCACCACCACCAGCGCGGTCACCAGCAGTGCTCCCACCACCAGCCCGCTCACCGGGTCGGACCAGGGCCGGAGCGCCACCACCAGCAGCAGGATGTAGGTGGTGCCGACCGCGAGGTAGGGGAGCGGGCTGATCGCCTGGAACCGCGAGGCCGGGACCGCCGAGGCGGTCCGCGCGGGGACCGGCCGCCGAAGGTAGCGCTCCGCGCCCGCGATCAGCATCGCGTAGCACACCAGGAACACGCCATCGGCCCAGCTCGCGCTCCGGCCGCCGGCCTCGAGCTGCACCAGGTTGAAGGTGAGGTCGGCCACCACGCCCACCGCGATCCCGCTCAGCAGCAGCCCGAACGCCAGCCGGTTGCCGTCCAGCGGGCGGCGAAGCAGCACGTTGGTGACGCCCAGCAGCACCAGCATGCTCGCCAGCGGGTAGGCGAAGGCGAGCAGGGTGACCACCAGGGTACTGTCCTGCGAGGCGGCGGTGGGCCGGACCGAGAAGTACCAGATGGCGACACCGCCGCCCACCAGCACCATCGCGGCGTCGAGCCCGAACTTCCACCCTTCCAGCCGGGTGCGCCGCGCCAACGGGAACGAGAACAGCGCGGTGAGCGTGAGCAGGGAGTCGGAGAGGTAGAACGGATCGGCCCAGGAGACCGGCGGGTTCTCGTGCCGGGCCAGCACATACCAGGCGGAGATCACGTTGCCGATGAAGACCATCCCGCCGCCGGTGCCGACCAGCAGCAGCGCCCGGCGCACCCCCCGGTCGAGCACCGGCTGGCGCGAGGCCAGCACGAACAGGACCAGCACGCCGATGTTGAACGGCATGAAGGCCACGTTGCCCACCAGGTCGCGCACCCACGCGCTGCCCCAGCCGCTCTGCTCCCAGAGAAAGTACAGCGTGGCGTAGACGGCGGTCGCGAAGGCGATCGTGCCGACCGGCGCGCGGAACCGCCTCGGCCCGCCGGCCCGGCCGATGGGGGCGGCGCTCACCCGGTGCCCTCCACCAGCTTCTGGAAGCGGGGAGTGTCCTCGGCCAGCTTCTTGAACCGGGGATTGTTCCGGATCGGGTCGAACGTCGGATCGATCCGGAGCCAGCCGGGCGACAGATTGTACGGCATCCGGAGCAGCGGCTCGAGCCGGTCGAGCGCCTTCTCCGGCTCACCCACCTCGATGTAAATCCGCACGAGTTGGTGCTGGATGTAGGGGCCGGTGTAGGTGTCCTTCGTGATCGGCAGCAGAGCCACGGCCTTCTCGCCCTCCTCGATCGCCTCGGCCTTGCGCCCCAGGTACGCCAGCGCGAGGCCGCGGAAGACGTGGCTCTGCGCGTCGGCCGGGGCGCCGCGGATCCGCTCGTCGAAGCCCAGCCGCGCCGAGTCCGCATAGGCCAGGGTGCGGGCCCGGTCGCCCTGCAGCCGAAAGGCCTGCGCCAGCACGATGGCCCACGACGCGCGATCGTCGAAGGCGGACGGCGTCAGCCGGAGGAGCAGGTCTCTGAGGCCCGGCTCCAGCACCCAGTACAGCTCGTAGTAGTTGCCGAAGTAGGCCGCCAGCACGGTCGGGTCGAGGGTGGCCGGGGCGTTGCGGATGACCTGCCGTGCTCCGTCGAGATTCCCCTGTGCCAGATACACCATCGCCTTGTTCTCGAGCACCTGCACGTTGTCGGGCGCCAGGGCCAGGGCTCGGTCGCTCTCGATCAGCGCTTCCGGCAGGCGGCGCATGCGGAGCAGGGTGTATGCGAGGCGCCGGGCGATGGCCACCGAGCGCGGGTCCAGCGCCTGCGCCCGGTTGAAGTGCGCCAGCGCCTCGTCCCACTTGCCGGTGCTGACCTCGACCAGCGCGCTGGCCCCGAGCAGGTCCGCGTTGGCGGGGGCCAACCGGAGCCCCGCTTCGTAGGCCTCGCGGGCGCGGTCCTGGTCCAAAGGGAGGACGAAGAAGTAGTCGCCCAGGGCCAGGTGGCCGGCCGGCTGGTTCGGCGCCAGCCGCAGGGCGCGCTCCGCCGCCTCATGTGCCCGCCGCTCGCCCTGCTGGCTGGGGGAGCCGTTGGAGTAGAGCAGCGAGTGCGCCCGCGAGAGCTGGGCCCACGCCTGCGCGAACCCCGAATCGAGCGCCACCGCCTGCTCGTAGAACCCGATCGAGGTCCGAAGCGCCAGCGGATCGCCGAGCCCGATGCTCTGCGAGGCCGCCTCCCCCTTGAGGTAGGCGTCGTACGCCGCGGCGTTGGCCGTGGGCTTCTCGGCGAGCGCGTTGCGCTGCGCCGTGCCCAGCGCCAGGTCGAGCGCCTGCGCTACCTGGCCCGCCACGTCGGCCTGCACCTGGAACACGTCCGTGAGCGCCGCGTCGAACGGCTGCTGCCACTTGGTCGATCCGGTCGAGACCTGGATCAGCTCCGGGCTCACTCGCACGTGGTTGCCACCGGCGCCCTTCTCCCACCGCACCGTGCCCATCAGCAGGTAGTCCACGCCCAGCTCCCGGCCGATCTCCTGCGGACTCTTCGACGCCTTCTTGTACTGGTTCGAGCTGCTCCTGGCGGTGACCTGCAGGCCGGGCAGCCCGGCCAGCTTGCCGCGGACCTCATCGGTCACGCCGTCCGCGAAGTACTCGTCGCCCGACCCCCCCAGGTTCTCGAACGGGAGCACCGCGAGCAGCTTGGCGGTGCCGGCGCCGGCCGGCTCGGTGCCGTGGCGGCGGAGCCAGCCGAACAGAAGCCCGAGCCCCAGCACGAAGCCGAGCGCGAGCGAGGCCGCGGCGAGCGGGAAGCCGCGCCGCCCCGGGGAACCCGCGGCCGTCTGGCGCGTCGCGGCGGCGGAGGCGGGTGCCCCTGCTGTCGCCGGGGCGAGCGCCGCCGCGAACTGCCCCGCGGTCGCGAACCGGTCGGCCGCCGTCCGCGCCCGCGCCCGCTGCACCGCCTGCTCGACCGGCTCGGGCACCGCCTCGCGCGCCTGCCGGAGCGGCCGCGCCGTCTCCAGGAAGCGGCGGGCAATCATGGCCTGCGCCGTCGGCGCGGCGAACGGGGTCTCGCCCGCCAGCATCTCGTACAGCACGACGCCGAGCGAGTAGATGTCGGTGCGCGGGTCGAGCTCCTTCCC
>JBBRGH010000289.1:0-4618 GCA_038240915.1 Gemmatimonadales bacterium
CGAAATTTCTTCGGCTACAATCCCCAGACCAAGCGCTGGGACGCCACGGTCAATTGGGGCGGTCCGGTGGGGGAGGGCGGACAATTCCTCCTCCGCCCGCTGATCACGCTACCGGTGCTGCTGGACGGCCGTGAGCACTTCTTCGGAGTGGGCAGTGGCCACCTTTTCACCACCGATGAGGTCAAACCCGCCGGCACGATCGATCCGGGTCCGCCTTATATCTCCTACCCATAATGTGCGCCGTCACCCAATCGTCCGGCGTTGCGGATCACGGCAGTAGCCCGCCTTCGCCCTAGAGTTGGCGGCACTCTTCCGACGGCAGCTCCCGGCCGTCATGGGTACGTCCAGCCACTTGGTACGTCCCGCCGTCGCTTACTACACCGCACCGAAGGAGTGGGTGATGGAGATGGAAACCTGGCCGAACTGTACGAGGACGAGCTGAAGGACCTCTGGAGCGCCGAGAAGCAGATCCTCAAGGCACTACCCAAGATGATCAAGGCGGCCTCGTCGAGGGAGCTCAAGGAGGGCTTCCGTAAGCACGAGCGCCAGACCAGGGAGCACGTCCGCCGCCGGGAGCGGATCATGGAGTCGTTGGACGCCAGCCCGCGCGGCAAGAAGTGTGTCCGCATGGAGGGACTGATCAAGGAAGGCTCGGAGCTGATCAAGGAGCGGCCCGACCCCGACGTGCTGGATGCGGGCCTGATCTCCGCTGCGCAGCATGTCGAGCACTACGAAATGGCCGGGTACGATACCGTACGGACGTGGGCCCGGCTGCTGGGCCATGGCGACCCATGCAGAGCTGCTCCAGCAGACGCTCAACGAGGAGGGCGAGACCGACAAGGCGCTGACGAAGTTGGGCCCAGTCGATCCACGTGGCGGCCGAGTCCCAAGACTAGCGGATCGATCATCCCGCGCGGAGCGGGACGCTTTCGCTCCTGCCCCGCCCGGGATATCATTGCGGCGACCCTGCCCGTGTCACCGTCCATCATCAGGGCACGAGGGTCCCGGGGAAAGGGCACTCGTGACAGTTCTGCAGCGCAACAACGTCAGGATTTCGGGTCAGGGCGTCCAGCCGATGCTCTTCGCCCACGGCTTTGGGTGCGACCAGCGCATGTGGCGGCTGGTGACCCCGGCCTTCGAGCCTGACTACCGGGTCGTCCTGTTCGACCACGTCGGAGCGGGCCATTCCGACCTCGCGGCCTACGATCGGACGAAGTACGGCAGGCTGGACGGTTATGCCCAAGACGTGCTCGAGATCTGCGCGGCGCTCGACCTGACGGAGGTGATCTACGTCGGGCATTCGGTGAGCGCGATGATCGGGGTCCTCGCGGCCATCCAGGCGCCCGAGCGATTCGCCCGCCTGGTGCTGGTGGGCCCCTCTCCCCGCTACGTGAACGACGGCGACTACATCGGCGGGTTCAGCCGAGAGGACATCGACGCCCTGCTGGATCTGCTGGACAGCAACCACCTTGGCTGGTCTCGCGCGATGGCGCCGGCGATCATGGCCAACCCGGACCGGCCGGAGCTGGCCGAGGAGCTCACCAACAGCTTCTGCCGGACGGACCCCGAGATCGCGCGCCACTTCGCGCGGGTCACCTTTCTTTCGGACAACCGCGCGGACCTCCCGGGCCTCACCGTGCCGTCGCTGATCCTGCAGTGCGCCGACGACGCGATCGCGCCGGCAGCGGTCGGCGCGTACGTCCACGACCGGGTGGCGGACAGCCGGCTGGTCTCCATGAAGGCGACAGGCCACTGCCCCAATCTGAGCGCGCCGGAGGAGACCATCGCCGCGATGAAGGACTTTCTGGCACAGTGAGGCGAGTTGGCCGACCAGCGCGCTCCTGAGTCGCTTCCCGAGGTTCCCGAGGAAAGCTCGCACGAGCTGTACGAGGACGCGCCATGCGGGTACGTCACGAGCCGTCCCGACGGTGTGATCGTGCGCGTCAACCGGACGCTGCTCAAGTGGACCGGCTACGAGCACAGCGACCTCCTCACGGGCCGGCGCTTTCAGGACCTGCTGACCGTCCCCGGCCGGGTGTTCTACGAGACCCACGCCGCCCCGCTGCTCCGCCTGCAGGGCCTGGTCAAGGAGCTCGCCCTCGACCTGCTGCTCCGCGACGGGAGCTCCCTGCCGGTCCTGGTCAACGCCGTCCAGCTCCACGACCCGGCCGGCCGGCCGCTTTCCATCCGTACCACGCTGGTGGACATGACCGACCGGCGGCGCTACGAGCGGGACCTCCTGCTCGCGCGCCGGCGGGCCGAGCAGCTTGCGGCGGTGGTGAACGCATCGGGCGACGCCATCATGCGGTCCACGGTCGACGGCATCATTCAGACCTGGAATCGCGGAGCCGAGCGGCTGTTCGGGTGGACGGCGGAGGAGGCGATCGGGCGGCGGGCGAGTGAGCTGCTGGTGCCCGCGGACCGGGCCGCCGAGCACGAGGGCAGCCTGGCCGAGCTGCGGGCCGGGCGCGAGGTGCGCCTCGAGACGGTGCGAGTGAATCGCGGGGGCCGGCGGATCGATGTCTCGATGACCCTCACGCCTCATGAAGAGGCGTTCGGTGAGGGGGTGGCGGTGTCGGCGATCGTCCGCGACGTCTCCGAGCGCCGGCGGGTCGAAGCCGAGCTGCGGCGGGCGGAGCAGCTCCAGGTCGTCGGTACGCTGGCGGGCGGCGTGGCCCACGAGATCAACAACCAGATGACCGCGGTCCTGGGATTCGGCGAGTTTGTCCGGCGGGCGCTGGGACCGGGCCACCCGCAGACACCCGACGTCCGCCAGATGCTCGACGCGGCCTCGCGGGCAGCCCGGATCAGCCAGCAGCTGCTCGCCTTCAGCCGGCGGCAGCTGATCGAGCCGCGGATCCTCCACTTGGATGGCGTCGTCACCGGCCTCGCGCCGGTGTTGTCACCGCTGCTCGGCGCCGACAAGGCGCTGGTCATCGAGCCCAGCGGGTCTAGCCGACAGGTGCGGGCGGACGCCACCCAGATCCAGCAGCTCCTCATCAACCTGGTCGCCAACGCGCGGGACGCCATGGAGCCGGGCGGCCGGCTCACGATCTCGACCGAGGACGCCATCCTCGATGAAGCCCACCTTCGGGCCCATCCCGCGGATGATGTCGTCCCGGGGCCCTGCGTGCTCCTGACGGTCTCCGATACGGGGACCGGCATGGACGCCGCCACCCTCGCCCACGCCTTCGAGCCCTTCTTCACGACCAAGCCGGTGGGTCAGGGCACCGGGCTCGGGCTCTCGATGGTCCACGGGATCGTGAGGCAGCACGGCGGGCAGGTCTGGGCGGCGAGCGAGCCGGGGGCGGGCACCACCATCCGGGTGTACTTCCCCGTCGCCGAGGGCGCGGCGGACGACCACCCGGGCGCCCGCGCGCCGCTGGCCGAGCCGGTCAGGCAGGCGGGATCAGCGGCGGTGCTGGTGGTCGAGGACGAGACGGTGGTCCGCGACATCGCGCGGCGGAGTCTGGAGGAGGCGGGGCTCACGGTCATGGAGGCCGAGAACGGCCAGCGGGCCTGGCACATGCTCACGACGGCGTCGGTGCCGCCGGAGCTGGTGCTCACCGACCTCGTCATGCCCGACATGGATGGACGCATGCTCGGCGACGCGATTCATCGACGCTGGCCGGAGCTGCCGGTGCTCTACACCTCGGCCTATTCCGGGTCGGACATGCGGGCCCGGGGAATGCTCCCGAACGAAGCGCACTTCATCCAAAAGCCGTTCACCCCCGACGAGCTGGTGGGTCGGGTGAGCGAGATGCTGGCGCAGCTGCAGGGCGGACGCTGATCGGGGAACCCGGCCTGATCAATGAATCCGGATGAACTTGGCCGACGACGGGAACCCGCTCGCGTTCACGATGAACAGCACGTAGTGCCCCGGCGGCGCTCGCACCGCGTCCTAAGCCACCCACCGGCCTGCAACTTGCCCCGTCCCACCATGTGACTTTCGGCCGTCCCCGCCCGTCTCAGCGCCGGAACCGACACTCACCCCATCAGGCGGCCATAGATGAACGACCGAATCCAGCGGGCGCTCGACGGCGAGCTCCCGGCCGACAGCCTCACGCCCGAGGAACGCGAGGAGTTGCAGCGTTTCCGTGCAATGATTGGCACGGTACTGGGGCCGATCCGGCGATTGCCCGCGGTCGATGTCGCGCCCGAGGTCATGCGGCGGGTGGCGCCGCGTCCGAACCCCATCGGCCGGGCGCTCACGGCCGCTGCTCGCTGGCTCTGGTCGCCGCATGCGTTCACTCTCCGGCCGGCCTATGCGCTGGCCGGCGCCTGCGTCCTGGCCGCGGTGGTTTCCACGTCCGTCAGGCAGCCTGCCATGACGCGCACCGGCAACACGGGCTCCGTGACGACGGCGGCCGCCACATCCGCGCGCGTCATCGTCCAGTTCCGCCTCGGCGACGCCCAGGCCCGCAACGTGGCGCTGGTCGGCGATTTCAACGGCTGGCGTCCCAACCACCAGCTCCACCGGACCAGCGCGGGCGTCTGGTCGGTGGCCGAAGCTGAGCGGCAGGCCGGCGGGATGCGACCGGCGGGTGCCGAGGAGATAGGCCGCGACGGCCAGGACGATCGCGCCCAGGACCAGCGGGATCCGCTGACGCCACGACGG
>JBBRGH010000290.1:0-4612 GCA_038240915.1 Gemmatimonadales bacterium
CGACACCCTGAAGCGGGCCGCCACCGACGACCCGACCCGAGTGGCGTCCACCGTCGCCCGCGACGGGCTCTGGCGGGCGCAGACCCCGCAGGGCTTTCCCCGCGCCGTGCTCGAGCGGGCCCATGCCGCGGCCCGGGACCAGGACGGCGCCACCGACGATGCCGCGCTGGTCGAGCGGACCGGGCTCCCGGTGCGGCTGGTGCCCGACTCGCCGCGCAACATGAAGGTCACCACCTCCGAGGATCTGGCCCTGGCCGAGCTGCTCGCGGGCCGGGTCGGATGATCCTCCCGTTCCGGACCCCGGCGGAGATCGACGCCGCCATTCCCACCGTCGCCGCGCACCTCGCCGCCGAGCGGCTGCTCGGCTACCCCACCGAAACCGTGTACGGCCTCGGCTCGAGCCCGACGCTGCCCGCGCTCCGCGGGCTGGCAGGCCTCAAGGGCCGCGAGCTGGGGAAGCCGTTTCTCATCCTGGTGACCGGCCGGGTCATGGCGGAGGCGTGGGGGCTGGTCTTCACCGCGCCGGCCCGGGCGCTGTCGGATGCATTCTGGCCCGGGCCGCTCACGCTGGTGCTCCGGGGCGGCGAAGGCCGGCTGCCCGACGAGCTCCGCGGTCGCGAGGGCGGGATCGCGGTGCGCCATACCTCGCACCGGGGCATCGAGCGCCTGGTAGCGCACACCGGCCGTCCGCTGACCTCCACCTCGGCCAACCGGCCCGGCGGGCCGCCCGCGCCCGGACCGGATCGCCTGGTGGAGCTGTTCCAGGAGGCGGTGGACACGGGCGAGCTGCTGGTGCTCGACGGCGGCGTGCTCGGCAACGTCCCGCCGTCCACGCTGGTGGATTGCACCTCGTCGGTGCCGCGCTTGGTGCGCGAAGGGGCCATCCCGCGCGGCGAGCTGCGCCGGGCCGCCGGGCGGCTCGCGCCGTGAGTATGTTTCCCGCATGAGCACCCACGTGCTATTCGTCTGCACCGGCAACACCTGCCGCAGCCCGCTGGCCGAGGGCCTTCTGCGCGCGGCCGTCGCGGCGCGGGGCCTCGATCAGGTAGTCGCGGTCTCCTCCGCGGGCACCGGCGCGTGGGACGGCGCGCCGGTCTCCGAAGGCGCCTATCTCGTCGGGCTGGAGAACGGCCTCGACCTGAGCGAGCACCGGGCCCGCCTGCTTACCCGCGAGCTGGTCCGCGGCGCCGATCTCGTGCTCGTCATGTCGGGCCATCACCTGGCACGGGTGGCCGAGCTGGACGGCGAGGACAAGGCGCACCTGCTCGGGGCGTTCGCGGGCCGGGAGCCCAACCGCACCGAGGTCAACGATCCCTTCGGCTCCGACCTGGCGAGCTACCGCAACACCTACTCCGAGCTGCAGGAGCTGATCGGAGCCGTGGTGAGCCGCGTCGCCGGCACGGTGCGGTGATCAACGGCGCTGCGCGCGTCTTCGCCATTCTGGGCGATCCGGTCGCGCACTCGCTCTCCCCGGCCATGCACAACGCGGCCTTCCGGGTGCTCGGCCTGCCGGCGGTCTACGTGGCGTTGCGCTGCCCGCCGGCCGACGTGGCCGGCCTGATCCGCGCGCTGAGCCACGCCGGCGGCGGGGGCAACGTCACGGTCCCGCACAAGGAGGTCGCCGCCGAGGCGGTGGACCGGCCCTGCCCGGTGGTCGAGCGGCTGGGCGCCTGCAATACGTTCTGGGGCGACAACGGCGCCAGCGTGGGTGACAACACGGACGTGCCCGGCCTGCTCGCGGCACTTGACGATCTGGAGGCGCCGCACGGACCCTGGCTGGTCCTCGGGACCGGGGGCGGGGCCCGCGCGGCGGTGGGGGCGGCGCGGGAGCGCGGCGCCCCCGTGGCCATCGCCAGCCGCTCGGCCGACCGGCGCCGCCGGCTGGAGGATTGGGCCCGGGGGCTGCAGGTGGGTATCGAGCAGCCCGACCGCTGCACCACGATCATTAACACCACGCCGCTCGGCCTCACCCGCAACGACCCGCTGCCGCTGGCGGTGCCGCCCCCGTCGGCCACCGTGGCGCTCGACATGGTGTATGGCCGCGGCCGGACCGCCTGGACCCAGGCCATGGAGGTCGCCGGCCTCCGCGCGGCGGACGGGCGGGGTATGCTGGTGGCCCAGGGCGCCGCGGCGCTCGAGCGCTGGTTCCCGGGCGTGCGGGCCCCGGTCGAGGTCATGCGCGCCGCAGTCGATGCCCGGCTTCGCTGAGGCCCTGGCCGGCGTCGAGCGCTGGCTGCTGCCCCCGGCCTGCCTGCTGTGCGAGGCGCCGGTCCCGCCGCGGCAGGGCGATGCGCTGGTGTGCGAGCTCTGCCGCAGTCGCTGGCAACCGGTCGCGCCGCCCTGCTGCAACCGCTGCGGCCAGCCGGCCTTCGGCGATCTCGAGTGCCGGCTGTGCCCGGGCTGGCCGCCGGGGCTCGACCGGGTCCGCAGCGCCGTCTGGCTGCACGACGGCGCGCGGAACGCGGTACACCGGCTCAAGTACGAGGGCTGGTGGCGGGTGGCGGACGCAATGGCGGCCGCCATGCGAAGCCTCGAACCATTGACCGGGCAGGTATGCTTGGTACCGGTGCCGCTGGGCCCGCGGCGGCTCCGGAGCCGGGGCTACAACCAGAGCGAGCGGTTAGCGGCGGCGCTGGGCCACCTCACCGGCCTGCCGCTCCGCACCGACGGGCTGGTGCGGCGGCGGGACACCCGGACACAGACTGCCCTGACTCCCGAAGGGCGCCAGGCCAACGTGGCCGGCGCGTTCTCGGCGGGCGGCGTCGCCGGGCTGGCCTGTGTGCTGGTGGATGACGTGTTCACCACGGGCGCGACCCTGGCGGAGGCGGGCGCCGCGCTCCGGGCGGGCGGCGCCCGGCAGGTCGAAGCGGTGACGTTCGCGCGGGCGGAGCCGCCGGTGGCGCTGGCGTAGGGCATCCAACGACGGAGAGACGATGGCAATTCGAGTGGGCATCAACGGCTTCGGCCGAATCGGCCGCAACGTCGTCCGGGCGGCCCAGGCCATGGGGGCCAAGGAGATCGATTTTGTCGCGGTCAACGACATCACCGACACCGGCACCCTGGCGCACTTGCTCAAGTACGACTCGGTGCACGGCCGGTTCCCGGCCGACGTCGCGGCCGAGAAGGACGCCATCGTCGTGGGCGGCGACGCCATGCGCGTGCTCTCGGAAAAGGACCCGGCCAAGCTGCCCTGGAAGGAGCTCGGCGTGGACGTCGTGCTCGAGTCCACCGGCCGCTTCACCGACCGCGATCAGGCGGCCCTGCATCTGCAGGGCGGCGCCAAAAAGGTCATCATCTCGGCCCCGGCCAAGAAGGAAGACATCACCGTGGTGTGGGGCGTCAACCACGAGAGCTACGACCCGGCCAGGCATCACGTGCTCTCGAACGCCAGCTGCACCACCAACTGCCTGGTGCCGGTCGTCAAGGTGATCCTGGATCGGTTCGGCTTCGTCAACGGCTTCATGACGACCGTGCACAGCTACACCAACGACCAGCAGATCCTGGACCTCCCGCACAAGGACCTTCGCCGGGCCCGCGCCGCGGCCCTCTCGATCATCCCGACCACCACCGGGGCGGCCAAGGCCACCGCGCTGGTGCTGCCGCAGGTGAAGGGGAAGATCGACGGCGTTTCGCTCCGGGTGCCGACGCCCGACGTCTCGGTGGTGATGCTCACCTGCACGGTCGAGAAAGCCACCTCGGCCGACGAGGTCAACACCGCCTTTCGCGAGGCCGCCCGGATCGGCCCGCTCAAGGGCGTCCTCGCCGTGAGCGAGGAGCCGCTGGTCTCGGTCGACTACGTCGGTGCGCTCCAGTCGAGCACCATCGACGCGCTCTCCACCAACGTCGTCGCCGGCACCCTGGTGAACGTCACCAGCTGGTACGACAACGAAATGGGATACTCGGCCCGCTGCGTGGATCTGCTGCGCTACGTGGGCCAGCGGCTGTGAAGCGCACGCTCGACTCGCTCGACCCGGTTGGCATCGAGGGCCGTCGCGCGCTGGTCCGGGTGGATTTCAACTGCCCGGTGAAGGATGCCGCCGTCACCGACAACACCCGGATCCGGGCCGCGCTGCCCACCATCAAGTATCTCCGCGAGCGCGGCGCCCGGGTGGTCCTGCTCTCCCATCTGGGCCGGCCCAAGGGCGGGCCCGATCCCAAGTACTCCATGCAGCCCGTGGTCCGCGAGCTCGAGCGGCTGCTCGGCGCGCCGGTCACCTTTCTGGCCGATCCGACTTCCGAGGAGGCGGTGACCGCCACCCGGCGGCTGCCACGCGGCGGGGTGGCGGTGGGCGAGAACACCCGGTTCTACCCCGGCGAGGAGACCAACGACCCCGCCCTCGCCGAGCGCTTCGCGGCTCTGGGCGATTTCTACGTCAACGACGCCTTCGGCTCGGCCCACCGGGCCCACGCGAGTACCGAGGCGGTGGCGCGCCTCCTCAAGCCGGCAGTGTCCGGCTTTCTCATGCAGCAGGAGCTCCGCTACCTCGGGGAGGCGCTGCACCAGCCGAAGCGGCCGTTCGTCGCCGTGCTGGGTGGCGCCAAGATCAGCGGCAAGATCGACCTGATCGAGGCGCTCCTGCCCAAGACCGACGCCATCCTCCTCGGCGGCGCC
>JBBRGH010000291.1:0-4607 GCA_038240915.1 Gemmatimonadales bacterium
GGACGCGGTGGACGCGCGCTTCGTACTGGTTGCCGCCGGCGTCCCGGAACGCCAGAGTTTCCCCCGCGGCGCCCGCCAGCCCGAGCGCCACGCCGAGCGACACGGCGGGGGTGGACTCCTTGAGCCTGGTGCTGTCGCTGAAGCCGGAGAGGATGAGGCGGTTCCGGGCCCGGGTCGCCGCGACGTACCAGAGCCGCTTCGACTCGGCGATGCCCTCCGCGGTCTCCTGCGCCATCAACTCGGTCCAGGCCCGCCCCTGCTCTTCCGTGTCCGGATCCTTGAGCGCCAGCGTCTCCCGGCCAATCAGGAGTGCATCGCGAGCGCCGAAGCGTGGCTCGCGTCCCAGGTCGGCCCAGAACACGATCGGCCACTGGAGGCCTTTGGCGCTGTGCACCGAGGTGATGGTGACGACGTTCTCGTGCTGGCCGTAGAGCCGCTCGTCCGCCTCGGGCTCCTCGCGCTTCCGGGCCTCGCGGGCGGCGCGGAGGAAGTCGCCCACGTTGCCCTCGCGAAACTCGCGGGCCAGCCGGAGCAGCTTCCGGACATTGGCCAGCGGCTGGCGGCCCGGCTCGCCGAGGGCGACGAGGTGAGCATTGTACCCGGAGCGGTCGAGCAGGCTGGCAAGCAGCTCGTGGATTGGCACCCGATCGCGGAGCCGCGCGTGCTCGTCGATCAGGGCGATGCCAAAGTCCAGCAGCTCCTGCTCGGCGACCCGCACTGCCCGAATCCGGCCCCAGACCGGGCGAGTGGTCTGGCGTACGATGTCGAGCAGGGTCTCGTCGCGGACGCCGACGAAGGGCGAGCGAAGGAAGCCGAGCAGGGCGCGGTCGTCTCGCGGGTCGCGCAGGGTCTCGAGCGCGAGCAGCAGGTCCCAGACCTCGCGCCGCTCGTAGAACCCCTCGGCCAGGAGCGCGTAGGTCGGGATCCCAGCGGCGCGAAGGGCCGACTCGTAGATGCCGAGCCCGCCCCATCCGGTGAGGAGAACGGCCATGTCCCGATACTGCGCGCCCCCGGCAATCAGCTCGCCCATCCGGCGGGCGACGGCAGCGGCCTCGACGGCCCGGGCGTCATCGATGACGGTCTTGCCCACGCCGGTGAGGGCGATCAGCTCGACCGGGTGCGGCACGGTGGGATCGGCGGCGCGGGTGGCGCGGAGCGGCTGGTGGGCCACCTCGTAGGGCGGACGCTGGTTGGGCTCGGCGCCCGCGTCGATCCCCAGCACTGCGCCGACCGAGGCGTCCACGAAGCCCACGATCGCCGGCACCGAGCGGAAGTTCTCCTCCAGCGTCACCACCCGGCCGAGGGCGCAGTCCTCGAAGTCCTGCTGCACGCCGCGCCAGACGGTCACGTCGGCCCGGCGGAAGCGATAGATGCTCTGCTTCGGATCGCCGACCAGCATCAACCGGGTCGTCTCCGGCCGCCGCTCCTCGGGCGCGCCGAGCAGGTAGGCGATCTCGCGCTGAGCCGGGTCCACGTCCTGGAACTCGTCCACGATCAGGGTCCGGATCCGGCGCTGGAGCGTGCGGCGGACGGTCGGGTCGCGCCGGAGCAGGTCGCGGGTCCAGACGATCATCCGGTCGAAATCGAGCGCGCCGGCGTCGGCCAGGCTGCGCTCGACCCGGACGCGGGCGATGGCGGCGAAGTCCACCAGGGCACGGGCGACCGGCTCGAGCCGGTCCCGCCCGGCGAGGAAGCGGTCGAGCCGCCCCGTGTCGCCCACCAGCAGGCTGGTCCACTCCTTCACCTTCTTGACCTCGAAGCAGGCGAATAGATCGTCGAACCCGTCGACGCTCCGCTCCTCCAGCGCCCCGAGCAGCGCCTCGTGAATTGCCTCGGCGGCGAGGGCCGAGGCCTCACCTTCCTCGAGCACCCGCGCGCGAGGGTTCCGGCCGGCGCGGAGGGCGAACTCCTTGAGCACCGCGCTGCAGAAGGCGTGAATGGTGCCGATCCGGGCGCCGTCGATCTCGTACGCCTCGTCCCGCCGGCCGGCCTTCCGCAGCTCCTCGCGCAGCTGGCGCTTGAGGTCGGCGGCGGCGGCATTGGTGTACGTGATGGCGGCGATGTCGCGCAGGGTGAGCCGCTCGGTGAGCTGCCGGCCCGCGACGGGGACACCCAGGAGATAGAGGATCCGGCCGACGACGGTGCTGGTCTTGCCCGTGCCGGCGCCGGCGGCGACCAGGACGTGCTCCGTGGTCGCGTGGATGGCGGCGAGCTGGCTCGGGGTGGGCGTCGGCGCGAGCTCGGGGGTGTCCATTACCGGCTCTTGACCTTGGGCCCGCCGGGAATCCGGCAGATCTCAAGAGCATGGCAGAACGGCGGACAGCCGCAGGATTCCGCGGGGCGCACGGGGAATTGGCCCGAGCGGGCGGTGCGGACGTGGTCGGCAACTGCGTCGAGGGCTGCCTCGAGTTTCTCCTCGGCTTTAGAGTCCTCCAGTACTCCGCCACCCTTCGTGTCGAACTTGCAGAGCTCCAACGAGTGGACTGCCTGAGGGTTCTTCAGCGCTCGATACTCGACGCGTACCGCCCGCTTGTCCGGGAACCTTGTGGCGAGCGCCTGGGCGTACAGCGGGACCTGGAGCACCACTCCGTCCTCCCATGCCCTGCCCTGGCCCGAACCTGGGCACGACCACACCGTGGTCTTGTAGTCAATCGCCGCCACATAGGGAGAGGAGTCGAAGCGATCGTCGGTTCCAAACTCGACACGATCCACGAATCCGCGGAACTTGATACGAATGTCGCCACGAACGAACTCGATTTCCCCCAGCGGCATCTCGTGCTCATGCACACCGGTACGTATACGCTTGGGCAGGCCGCTCCGTCCCGACTCGAACATCCGCTCGTTCTGCTTCATTTCCCACTTGACGTACCCTCGGAGAATCCGCCACAGCTCCGACCGCTTGGGCCCGAGTAGCCGCTCGCTGCCGAGCCACTTCTTCCCCCGCGCGTCCGCCAGCGCCTCGTCCAGCGCCTGCTCGGCCAGTGGGATCGCCAGCCCCTCGTGCTCGGCGCGGAGCAGCACCGGCGTGCCCAGTTGCTCGGCGGCATGCTGGAAGAACCGGCTCAGCGCATCGTGCAGCAGCGAGCCACGGGTGGCGGGGTCCATCTCCTGGTCGGGATCCTCCAGCCGGTCGAGCCGGAGCAGCCGGCCGGAGAAGTAGGCCCAGGGACACTTGGCGTAGGACTCGAGCTGGGTCGGGCTCCACAGGCGCGACTCGCCCAGCACCTCGGCCAGGTAGGCGCGCAGGTCGGGGCTCTCGATCCGCCCGGCGTGCGCCGAGAGACCGGCCCGCTGGCGGTGCCACTCGATCGCCGCGAGGCCGGCGGCGCGCGCGAGCCCGAAGCCCGAGGCCAGCCGGGCGCCGGGCGTCGTCACCTGGGAGCAGGGGATGTCGGCCGTGGCCGGGGTGGTGACGTCCTCGAGCGCCTCGACGAACGCCGAGCGGACCACCTCGCGGCCGCCGGTGTCGAGCAGCGAGGAGGAGACGGTGAGCGACTGGCGCGCCCCGGCCACCAGCACCCGGAACAGCTCGCGCTCGCGGGTGTCCCAGACGGCGCGCGGCTCGAGCGGGAGCCCAGCCGCGGCCAGCTCGTCGCGCTCGCGCTCGTCGAGGATGGGCGAGGTCGGCGCCGTCAGGGGGAAGCGTCCCGCCTCGAGCCCCACCAGAAAGACGTGATCGAACGAGCGGTACGCCGCGGCGAAGCCTTCGAGCACCTGCACCCCGCGCTGCATCGGGGTCCAGAGGGCAACGTCGCCGTCGAGCAGGTCGAGGAACTCGCGGTAGAAGTCCTCGGGCGTGAAAGGGTTTTCGCCACCGCCCCACTCGTCGAGCGTCTCGCACCAGTGGTCCACCAGGGTGGTGAGCCCGCGCCAGCCGGCCAGGTCGAGCTGGGCGATGTCGTAGCGGTCCGGCGGAATCCGCCACAGCCGCCGCTCCATCTCCCAGGGGTCATCATGGAGGAACTGGCGGATCCACTCGAGCCAGCGCGACAGCGCTCTCGGGGCGTCGAGCCCCGCGGCGCGCTCCGCGAAGCTGGCGAACCGCTCGGCGGCGCGAGTGGCGCGGTCGGCGGGCGGGAGCGGCGCCCGGCGCTCGTCGGACTCTTCTCCGGCCGCCTCGCGGGCCTCGTAGGCGACGGCCTCCTGGGCGATCCCGTCGAGCGCCGCGCGCCAGGCCGTGAGCCCGCTCAGGCGGCGGCGGAAGCCGGCGTAGTTGACCAGCTTCACGTCGAGGTCGCTGCCGAAGTACGGCTGCTCGGCCAGCTCGGCCAGCCCATGCCGGGTCCAGCCCTCGGCGGCAGCCGCAAGGAGGGACCGGACGGCGCGGATGACGGGGACCTCGCTCCAGGTGATGCGGAGCCGGGCCGTGGCCGGCACCCCGAAGCGATCGAGCGAGGCGAGGGCGAGGTCCACGTAGGGCCGGGCCTGCCGGGCGATGACGGCGATCCGATGGAGCGGGACGCCGGCGTCGGCCAGGGCGCGAACCCGGCGGGCGACTTCGTCCAGCTCGCGCTCGACGTCGGGCGCGGCGATGGCGTGGACGGCGATCGGAGGTGGCGAAGATGGAACGGAATCGGCTCCGGCGCGTCGCTCGCCCGCGCCCGCCG
>JBBRGH010000292.1:0-4576 GCA_038240915.1 Gemmatimonadales bacterium
TCGGCGCAGAGAAAGTAGAAGCGGCCGAGCTGGTGGCCCTCCCCGGCCAGCGCCGTGCCGGTGGCGCTGTCGAGGAAGACCAGGTAGGGCAGGTCGAGAAACCGGGCCACCAGGTCGATCGGGTTGCCGGCCGGCCCCAGATTCTCCACCAGCGGTGCCGCGGGCTCGGCCATCAGCCCTCATTCCGGCGCGCAGGCGCCGCGGGCCGGCGGCGGCGCTGGGTCAGCTTCACGTGCTCGGAGCGGACGTCGTCCGGCGGGGTGAGGTAACCCCAGGCCAGGGCGCCCTCCTGGCGGTAGGTCTTGCCGAGCGCGATGGCGAGCCGGGCCTTGGCCAGCTCGCGGCCAAGATAGAACGCGTGGGTGGCCTCCTCGAC
Source organism: Gemmatimonadales bacterium (assembly GCA_038240915.1). Taxonomy (GTDB): domain Bacteria; phylum Gemmatimonadota; class Gemmatimonadetes; order Gemmatimonadales; family GWC2-71-9; genus CAVVWJ01. The sequence continues at coordinate 377 of JBBRGH010000292.1, forward strand.
GCCGAGCTGGGAAAAGATCTCCTGGATGTCGGTGCCGCGAACGAAGAGCTGATCGTTGAAGACGGTGATGGTGGTGCGGTCGGCGAAGATGCGGAAGTTCGCGTCGGTCACCCCGGCGTGGAGCCCGCGGAGCTCGGCCTCGTCATACTCCAGGACGACCGGATCCTTCACCGTCAGCAGCCGGTCGTCCACATTCTTGGGCAGGGTCCGGTGGGTGACCGCGTGGTACATCAGCCGCCGCGCGATATCGATCTCCCGCACGGCCCCGCGGGCCCACGGGATGACCTCGGTGGTGAGGACGGCCCGGACACCGGTCTCCTGGGCGATGGCCAGGAGGAGCGCGTGTACCCCGGTGGTGTCGGCGCTGGTGAGCTCGGTGATGTTGCCCACTCCCATCATCTGCCCCGCCTGGGGGTACCGCCGGTGGATTTCGGCGTAGCGCTCGAGCGAGGCGGTGAAGCCGAAGCCGATCGGCTCGATCACCGGGTCGATCAGGTAGCCCACACCCCAGCGCTCGAGCGACTCGAGCGTGGCCGCCAGGGTGTCGATCCCCTCGCCGAGATCGGGAATCGCCACCACCCGGGCCCCGGAGCCGGCCAGGTCCTGGGCCGCCTCCAGGTTCGACCCGTTCACGCTCAGCACCAGCTCGGCGCCGGCCTCGACCGCCAGCCGGATCTCGGTCGGATCGAAGCTGTCCACGCTCACCCGCATGCCGGCGCCGCGGAGTTCGCGGACCACGTCGCCCAGGGCGGGGAAGGGAATCCCCGGAGTGCAGCCGACGTCGATCACGTCCGCACCGCTGGCCCTGAAATAGTCGGCCGCGGCCCTGATCTGGTCCCGCGTCAGCTTGGCCGCGTTGTTGATCTCGGCGAGGATCTCGATGTCGTAGGAGCCGTAGTCGAGGGCCGCGGCGGCCTGGCCGAAGTAGCGCGGAATCTCGCGGAGGTCCTTGGGGCCCTTCTCCACCCGGACGCCGTGGCGTTCGCTCAGGACGGCCGTTTCTCCCTCGACCAAGCCGGGCAGCAGTACCAGGTCGGTGCCCGGCGGCACCTCCAGGAACCGGGCGATCCACGGCGTCGTCATCAACGCGGCGACGGTGATCTTGAGAACCGCCACCTCGGCCGCGAACGGCGGATGCATCTCCGCCAGGACGCGCCGGAGCGCCGGCTCGGCCAGCCGTCCGGTGACGAACAGGACCTTGGTCGGCGCGGCGGAAGCTACCGTGGATCCCCCGGCCGGACCCACTTGTTGGGCGTGCCCTCGAGCGCACCGCCGCTCGGGCGCCAGAGGGTCACCTCCTCGATCTTCCGGGCCAGCTCGAAATCCTTGTCCGAGATGCCGCCGGCGGCGTGATTCTGGAGCTTCACCGTGAGCCGGCCCCAGGTCACCGTCAGATCGGGATGGTGGTAGGCGGCTTCAGCCAGGTAGCCCACCGCATTCACCAGCATCAGGGTGGTGGGCCAGCCGTCGGTCTTGAAGACCCGGCGGATCCAGCCGTCCTCGTAGTACCAGCCGGGCAGCTGCTTCAGCCGCTCGGCAATTTCCGCTTCGTCATAGGTCTTCTCTTTGGTCGCCGGCATCGTGCGCTCCTCCAGGTTCTGACCGCCTGCTCACATGACCACTCCGCCATTTACCATAATCGTCTGTCCGGTGACGAACGCGCTCTCGTCGGACGCGAGAAAGATCGCGGCTCCCACCAGATCCTCGGGCGTTCCCCACCGGCCCAGCGGGGTCCGAGACACGACCTCCCGGCGCCACCCTTGGGCGGCCTGCTCGCCGAAGGCGGTCTCGATGAAGCCGGGCGCCAGGATGTTGACCCGGATCGCCGGCGCCACCTGTCGGGCGAACGACTTGCTGAAGCTCAGGACGCCGCCCTTGGCCGCCGCGTACAGTACGGGGTTCTCGCCCGCCAGGCCCAGCTCGACGTGATCCCACGACAGGTTGACGATCGCGCCGCCCCCGCTGCCCATCAGCTCGGCCGCCGCCCAGGAGGCGACGATCGTTCCCCGCAGGTCCACGGCGAGGAGTAGGTCGAGCTTTTCCCGGGGCGACAGCGTCTTCCCGGCTCCGGTCAGGATGTCGGCACCCGCGTTGTTGATCCAGACGTCGGCCCGACCGAACCGCTGGCGGAGCGCGTCGGCCAGGGCCTGCACATCGTCATCGCGGCTCACGTCGGCCCGGATGATCTCCGACCGACGGCCCAGGCTCCGGATGGCTGCGGCCGTCTCCTCGGCCCCGGTCCGGTTCTCCCGGTAGGTGATGGCAAGGTCGGCACCCTCGCGGGCGAAGGCGAGGGCGATGGCGCGCCCGATCCCGCTGGAACCCCCGGTGACCACCGCGATCTTCCCGTCCAGCCTCACGCCGCCTCCCCTCGCCGGCATCCGGGGGCTAACTTCCCAAATCCCAACATATCAGGGCCTTAGCATCTCACAAGGGAGCGCGGATGCGGCTGTTGGTGAGCGTGCGGTCGGCGGCCGAGGTGGCGGCCGCCCTGGCCGGTGGGGCCGACATCGTGGACGCCAAGGAGCCCTCGCGCGGCGGGCTTGGCCCGGTCAGTGAGGGCGTACTCCGGGTCATCGCCGAGCGCGTCCCGGCGGACCGGCCGCTCAGCGTCGCCCTGGGCGACGTGGCGGCCCCGACAGACCTCGCAGCGGCCATGGCGCTGCTCGCGGCGCTCGAGCCGAGGCCGGGCGACACCTACATCAAGATAGGGCTCTCGGGCGCGGGCAGCGCCGCCGGGGCGAACGTTGATGCCGCCGTCCTGGCGGCGGCGGCGAGCCCGCGTCGGCCTGCGGTCATTGTCGTAGCCTACGCCGATCATGGACCGGCCCGGGCCCCCGCACCCGAGATCGTGGTGCGGCTGGCGAGGGATGCCGGCGCCGCCGGGGTGCTTCTCGACACCTGGGGCAAGGCGGCCGGCGACCTCCTGCATCACATGCCGCTGCCGGTCCTAGGCCCCTGGGTGGAGCAGGCCCGAGCGGCCGGGTTGCTCGTCGCGCTCGCGGGGTCGCTCTCCGCGGATGGCGTGCGCGCCGTATCCGGGTTGCCGGCGGACATCGTGGGCGTGCGCGGCGCTGCCTGCCTCGGCGGGCGGGAGGGGCTGGTGGCGGAGGACCGGGTGGCGGAGCTCCGGGTGGCATTAGCTCGCAGCGTCTCCGGGTGCGCGCCGCAGTCGCCCGGCCGCCCCGAGACGCACCCATCCAACGCCTCCTAGGAGCGGGCGCTCACCGCCAAGGCGAAATGCCGGAACTGGACCCGTCGCGCGGCGGGTCCGCGGCCCGAAGTTCCACGGGCGCAGCGCGTTGACCGGGTAGACCGGGGGCACAGGCCTTGCCTGAAACACGGGCTCCGTCCGGCGCGCAGTTCATTGCGCCTCGGGCGCCGACGCATTTGGCCTAACCTCCACTCGAGCACTTCCAGGTGACGCGAGCTCCGGCACCCCTGCAAAGCAGGTTCGGGCGACGGCTCCTCCTGCTTTTCGTGGGCTGTGCGGTGCTGCCCATCGCGATGGTCGCGGGTCTCTCCTACAGCCACGTGCGGACCGAGCTGCGGAACCAGACCGAGCGCCGCCTGGAGCAGGCCAACAAGGCCCTCGGCCTCGCCGTCTATGAGCGGCTGCTGCTGCTCGACGCCACCCTGCGCAGCATCCCGCCCCGGGCCCTGGCCCAGCTGCAGGCCGACCGTGGAGCCGCCTCCAGCCGGATGCTCAACACCGGTCTCGACCTGCTCGCCAGCCGCCGGTTCGCGGCCCTCGCGTTCCTCGGCGATGATGGCCGGCGGCTGCCGGTCTTTGGCCGGCTGGACGAGCGGCCCACGCTCAGCCCCCAGAATCAGGCGGATCTGCGGCTGGGTCTGCCGCTGATCGTGAGCCTGCCCCATCCATCCGGCGCGACCGCGCGGATCTTCATGGTGCGGCGGGTGGAGCAGCGGGGCGGGATCAGTGGCATGCTGATGGGCCAGGTCAGCGCCCAGTTTCTCTGGGGCTCGCTCGTGTCGAGCATGCCCTCGCCGACCACCATCGTCAGCGTGGCCGACGATTCCGGCCGGGTGCTGTTCCGCTCGACCCAGCGCGAGCTCGTCTCCCAGTCCGATCCCGTCAACGAGGCGGACGACTCCGAGGCGCCCGTCCCGGCCGCCGCCGGAGTGCCGGGCGAAGCCCTCGGCGCTCCGGACGAGGCGGCAGTTGCCGACTCGACCACC
>JBBRGH010000293.1:0-4544 GCA_038240915.1 Gemmatimonadales bacterium
TCGACCCCCAGGATCAGCAGGCGATCGCCGTAGGCGTCGGCAAGACGCTCCATCATCGGCATCTCGGTGCGGCACGGCGGGCACCAGGTGGCCCAGAAGTTGACCCACACCAGGCGCCCACGACCCTCGCTCAGCGTCCACCGCCGGCCGTCGAGGTCGATGAGACCGATCGCCGGCGCCGGTCGATCCAGGAGGCGGCTCCGGGCGGCCGTATCGGTGCGGCCCATCGGCACCAGCACGAGCACCAGCAGCAGCACGGCAACCGCCAGAATGAGCCCGCCCCACAGGAGGGATGCCCGACGGCGGCGCGCTAGCCGAGTGGTCATGCCCGTCCCGTGCTGGCGGGGCTGAGCCGCCCGGCGAGGTCGTCGGCCAGGCGCTTGAGTTCGGGGCCCGGGTCATCGAAGCGCTCCGCCCTCAGCGCGAGGCGCAGGCGGTCGCCGGCCGCCACCACGCTGACCCGGCGCCGAGGGAAGTAGAGGGCGAGCGCCAGCGAAGCGACGAGCAGACCGCCGCCGGCGAACAGCACAGCCATGCCGGGATCGCGGCGCGACACGAAGGTGACGTACGCGTCGAAGCGGCGCAGCGTGACCCAGGTTGGACCCACCCGCAGCCGCTCGCCGGGCTGGAGGACGACCGACTCGAGGACCTCGGCTCCGCGGGCGGCGATGACCCGCAACCGGTTGGCCGCGGCGTCGTCGAGGACCGCGCCGAGGGTGACGCCCAGCGCGGGCAGCTCGACGAACGGGGCCCGCGTGCCGGCCGCCGCTCCGCCGAGCGCCACGAAGCCGTCGAACTGCGCGCCGCCGGCGAGATCCTCGACCCGCAGCTCGACCGCAGGCCCGTAGGTCCAGGCGTGGACCAGGTAGCCGTCGAAGCTTCCCGGGTCGTTCACCTGCAACACCGCCTGCCGAACGGCTTGGCCGTCGCGGATGAACGTCACGTGGGTATCGAAGCGCAACGGCGCCCCGGCCGGGTCGAAGGCTGCCTCCAGGCGGTCGAGACGGACGGCGGCGGTCATTCCGGCGCGGGGGGCAGCGAGCAGCGACTGATCGCCGGGAAACAGCCCGAAGCGCGTCTCCTGGGCGAAGGCCGTGCCAATCCCAGCGCCGACCACCAACAGGGCCAGCGCCAGATGGCTGGCCAGCCCGGCCAGCCGGCTGAATCCATGACGGACGCCGTGGATCGCCCAGCCGTCACGCTGCTGGCGCTCGGCGAGCCGGTAGCCACGGCCGCGCAGCAGCTCGGCGACGAGCGCGCGCTGCGCTGCCGTCGTCGGCTCAGGGAGCGCCAAGCGAAGCGATCGGGTGCCGCCGCCGCCGGGCAGCGGTCCCGGCCGCCGCCATTCGCGACAGGCGGCGGGCAGGCGGACGGCGACGCCGGCGATGCCCGAGGCCAGCACCAGGCCGAGCAGTCCGAGGTAGGCGGGCGTGGCGAGCAGCCAGCTGCGGTCGGGATGCGCAGCGACGAGATTCACCGCGGCCGCCACCGCCAGCAGCACGCCCGCCAGTCGGGCGTCGCCGAGTCGCCGCAGGGCACGCTCGATCCAGGCCGCGGCGCGGTCCAGCGGGTTGACGATCAGCGGCCGAGGCGCGGCGCGGGCCATGGCTAGACGCCGGAGTAGCTGTGCTGGCCGGGAATGACGAGATTGGCAGCGAGATAGGTGAACAGGATGGCCCCGAAGCCGAAGACCAGCAGCCACGGCGCGGAGGCGCCCCAGCGGTCGCGGCGGCCGGCGAGGTGAAGGTAGCCGAGATAGATCAGCCAGGTGGCGGCGGCGGCCAGTTCCTTGGGATCGTTGTTCCAATAGGAACGCCAGGCGAGGTTGGCCCACAGCGCGCCGAGGACGATGGCCAGCGTCAGCACTGGGAGGCCGAGCAGCACCGCCCGATGCGCGGCCGCCCGGCTGACCTCCGTCGGCGGCAGCCACGCCAGCCGTCCTTTCGCGCCGCGCTGCAGTAGCTCCGCCACGGCCGCGGCGCCGGCGATGGCGTAGATCCCGTAGGCGAGCATGGCGGCCCCGACATGGACGGTCAGGAAGATGGGCGTCTGCAGCGCCGGCGGGAGTGGGCGAGAGGCTGCCGGCAGGGTGAGGCTGAAGGCGACCAGCGCGGCGGCGACCAGCGCCGCCAGCGGGGCGAGGCCGCGGACCGGAAGGCGCCGCTCGAGGGCCAGATACGCCAGGAGGCCGGCCGCGGCGAAGGCCTGATTGAACTCGTACATGTTCGACCATGGGGCGTGGCCCACCCGGGCCGCGCGCAGCACCAGCGCGGCCAACAGGAAGGCCAGGCCCAGCAGCACGCCGGCGTGTGCGAGGGTGGGCAGCGACGGGCGGGCGCCGGCCTGAGCGACGGCAGGGCCATCGATGGTTGCCGGCACGCGCAGCGTCCCGATGACGCCAGCCAGCACCCCGGCCAGGGTGCCGCCGAGCAGCGCCATCACCGTGGCGGCAAGCAGCGCGCTTTCCATAGCCTCTCGGTCCTCGCCTGACTGTGGTCCTACGACGCCGTGGGCCGCTTCGGAGTTGCGACCGGTCCCGCAACCGAACAGCCGCAAGACATCGGTCTCAGCCTTCTGGTCCCGGCCAGGTTGCGCCACCGTCGCGAGAGCGGTAGAAGCGCGTCGCCTCGTCGACGATCACCACATCCAAGGGATCGGCGGGCGCCACGGCGACGGCCAAGGCTACACCGGTGAAGGCGGTCGATTGCCACGACGCGCCGCGGTCGGTCGAGCGTCGCAGTCCCGCGCTGGTGGCGACGTAGATGGCGCTGCCATCCGTGGCCGCAGCGAAACCGCCCGCCAGGGCAGCGCCGGGGTAGGCGAGCGGCTCCCAGCTCGCCCCGCCGTCGCGGCTGCGGGCGCCCCCTTGGTCGCGGACCGCCAGCAGGACGGCGGCGTCGCCCTCCCGGTACGCGGCCAGATAACCCCAGTTTCCGGACTGGCGAAGGGTGAAATGGCGCTCGGCATCGGTCGTCTCGAACAGTCCGAAGCCGGCGGCGAAGGCCCACGCATGGTCCGCGTCGCCAGGATCGATCGCGAAGGCGTGGAGATCGAGGCCCGGGAGGTCGTTGGGGACAGGCTGCCAGGTCGCACCACCGTCGGTGCTCTCGAGGTAGACATCGTGTCCGGCGATCTGCACGCGACCCTCGCTGGCGCGGACATTCATGGCATCCGCCCCCGACACGGTCGCGGCCCGCCAGCTGCGCCCACCATCCCGCGACTCGAGCAGGCCGCCGTGGTGGCCGAAGTAGAGGCGCGACCCATCACCAGGGTCGAATGCCAGGGCGTGGACGTCGGCCGTTCCCAGCGTTGACCAGGGCACCGCATCGCCCTCGTCAGCCCACGGCTTGACAACGAGCAGCGCCGCGAGCGCGACCGCCAGGACGCCTCCGCCGATGAGGATCGGCAACCGGCCACGCCGGCGTTCGCGCGCGCCCGCGGCGCGGCGCTCGGACCCCGGGCCAGGCCGGGCACGCCGCCGGGAGCGTTTGGCACGCATGACCTACAGCAGCCAGGTGAACAGCCCCGCCATGCGAGCGAAGGCATTGAGGTAGATGAGGACGCCCATGGCGGCAACGAACAGGCCGGCCGCAACCTCGACCGGCCGGTGCCAGCGGCGTAGAGCGAGGATCACCGGTCGTAGCTGCGGGAGGGCGGCTGCGGCCAGCAGAAATGGGACCGCCAAGCCGAGCGCGTAGAAGGCCAGCAACAAGGCGGCAACCCCGACGTCCTGGCTGCTCGCGCCCATGGTCAGGATGGCGCCGAGCACAGGACCGATGCACGGGCTCCAACCCAGGGCGAAGAGGGCGCCCAGGGTGATGGAGCGTGCCGAGCGGCCGCTCGGCATTGCTTGGAGTCGAGGTCCAAAGTTCAACCGCGATAGGACCGGGCCGAAGACCCCGGTCATCAGCACGCCGAGCGCGATGACTGCCAGGCCGGTCGCCTCTCGGGCGAACGGGATGACGCGCAGCAGGCCGGCCCCGAGCAGGCCGGCGGAGACCCCCAGCAGGACGAAGATCGCCGCGAATGACAGCGTGAAGAGGACCGCCTGGCGCAGAAGTGGCTGGCGGCCGATGCTGCCGATCGACAGCGCTGCTGCACCACCGGCCGGGACGGCGACCGCGCCGACCGCGGTCTCGCCCAGATAGGCGAGGTACACCGGCACCAGCGCCAGCACGCAGGGCGAAACGAACGAGATGATGCCCGCCACGAAGGCGAGGCCGAGGCTGACTTCCATCGCTCCCGCAATCGGCTGAACGTGGTCTTGCTACGGTAGTGTAGTGGCCTCCGGTGTTCCGATCGGAGCCAGTGGCCGCGAAGGATTCCACATGACCGAACTGTTCCTTCCACCGTTTGGGCGACTGGCGTGGATCGACGTCGTCCTCCTCGGCTGGTTCGCATTGACCGCGGTTTCGGTCGCCTACGTCGCCTGGGACGCCTACCACAACAACCCAGAACTGACTGTCATGAAGTGGGGCTGGGTGCTGGTCACCGCCTACCTGGGTCCCATCGGTCTGTTCCTGTACTTCCTGTCGTGCAAAGAG
>JBBRGH010000294.1:0-4501 GCA_038240915.1 Gemmatimonadales bacterium
TGAATTGAAGTTCGACCTGTCGTGTATCGTCTCGGGATACGGCACCGCACCGCTGCCGCCGATCGGCAAGGACGACATGCAGGCCATCGGCTGGACTAACGACGCGATCCTGTACGGAGGCCGGGTGACAATCTGGGTGAATTGCGAAGACGACGTGCTGAACGAAATCGGCCCGAAGGTGCCGTCGTGCTCCTCGTTGGACTTCGGCCGGCCGTTCGGCGAAATTTTCAAATCGTACAATGGCGACTTCTACAAGATCGACCCGCTGCTCTTCAGCCCGGGCGAGGTCTGGCTGACGAGCAGCGAGACCGGCCGGACCTTCCACGCGGGGCGCCTCAATCCCGACGTGCTGGCCGCATCCTGCTACCCGAGCTGACCGTTCCACCTTCCCCCGACCCAGGAGCACGCATGCGACGGTTCCCGAGCTGGCTGGTGCCTTCCCTCTTCCTCGCCGCGGCCTGCAGCAAGCCGGCCGACAAGTCGGCCGAGGCGCCGCCCGCCGACACCACGGCTGCCGCGGCCCCGGCGCCAGCCGCCGCCCAGGCGATCGTGACGGTCATCTATAATCCGCCGAAGGATCCCAAGGCATTCGAGAAATACTACAGCGAGAACCACCTGCCCCTGGTGGTCTCCAAGCAGCAGGAGATCGGCTTCACCAAGGCCGAGCTGACCAAGTTCGTGAGCACGCTCGACGGCAAGAAGCCGCCCTTCTACCGCCAGGCCGAGCTCTACTTCAACTCGATCGATGATGCCCAGAAGGGCATGGCCACGCCCGGCTTCAAGGCCGTGGGCGCCGACCTGGCCAAGTTCGCTACCGGCGGGCTGCTCGGCATGGTCGCGGTCGAAACCGGCGACAAGAGCGAGACGGCCTGCCCCGCACTCGTCACCGTCATCTACAATACGCCCAAGGACAGCGCGGCCTTCGAGTCGTATTACTCGGCCACGCACCTGCCCCTGGTGGGCGCCGGCCAGTCCGAGATCGGCTTCACCCGGGCGGATCTGACCCGGTTCCAGTCCAACCTCGACGGTTCCGCCCCGGCCAAGTACCGTCAGGCCGAGCTCTGTTTCAACTCGATGGCCGAGCTCAAGAAGGGCCTCGCCACGCCGGCGTTCAAGAAGGTGGGGGCTGATCTCCCCAACTTCGCCACCGGCGGCCTGACCGCGCTCATCGGCGAGCAGAAGTAGCCTGCACCTCGCCGTCCTGGCCGCCCGCGAGGGCTGGCACACCCGGGAGTTGACCCGCGCGCTCCACACGCGCGGGCACACCGGGACGATTGTTCCCTATGGAGGGCTGGTGGCCACCATTGGCCACCGGTCCGGACTCAGGAGCCGCGCCACCGAGCTCGATCGCGCGGACGCCGTGCTCGCCCGCATCATCCCCTCCGGCTCGCTCGAGCAGATCATCTTCCGGGTGGACGCCCTGCACCGGCTGGAGGACCGGGGCGTCCGGGTCATGAATTCGCCCCGGGCCATCGAGCGTACGGTGGACAAGTTCTGGACCTCGGCCCTGCTGGAGCAGTGCGGCCTTCCGACGCCCGATACGGTCGTGTGCGAAACGCCCGAGGAGGCCATGGCCGCCTTCCGCGAGCTGGGTGACGTGATCGTGAAGCCGCTGTTCGGCTCGATGGGCCTCGGCATGGTCCGGGTGAGCGACGAGGAGATGGCCTTTCGCGTGTTCAAGACCATCGAGCAGATCCGGGGCATCTACTACCTCCAGCGGGCGATCGATCACGAAGGCCGAGACCTCCGGGCATTCGTGGTGGGCGGTCGGGTGCTGGCGGCCATCGAGCGCCGGTCGGAAGGCTGGCGCACTAACCTCTCGCGGGGCGGGACCGCCCGGCCGGTCGAGCTGGCGGAGCCGTGGGCCGCGCTCGCCGTCCGCGCCGCGGCGGCGGTCGGTGCCGAGTACGCCGGCGTGGACCTGCTGCCGGCCCGGGACGGCACCGTCCATGTGCTGGAGGTGAACGGCATCCCCGGCTGGCGGGGATTGCAGGAGGCCACCGGAGTGGACGTGGCCGGCGCCCTGGTCGAGCATCTCGCCGGACCGACCGGATGATCCCTCCGGAGGACGTGGCCGGCGCCGCCCAGCTCGCCTGCCTGCTTGAGGCAAGCGCGCCGAAACCGGGCAACGTATCGCCCGGGCATCACTTCCGCGATACCCGGTACGAGGATTTCCTGGCCAGCGCCGTGGCGATCGGGCCCGCGCTGGCGCAGGCCGGCGAGCGCGAACTCGGCGACACCATCCTGGCCGCCGTCGAAGCCACCGCCCGCTGGACCGGCTCGAACACCAACCTCGGGATCATCCTGCTGCTGGCCCCGCTGGCCCGGGCCGCCATCCGGAGCGGGGCGGCGCTCCAGGACGGCGTGCGCCAGGCGCTGGCCGGCACCACGGTCGCGGACGCGGCCCAGGTCTATCGGGCCATCCGCCGGGCCCGGCCCGGCGGCCTCGGCGCGGCAGCCGCCGAAGACGTGGCCGGGGCACCCACCGTCACGCTGCGCGACGCCATGACCCTGGCCGCCGGGCGGGACAGCGTCGCCGCCGAGTACGCCGCCGACTTTACGATCACCTTCGGCACGGGCGCACCGGCTCTGCGGGCCGCCCGCCAGGCCGGGCTCGACTGGAGCGCCGCGGTAGTCGAGACCTATCTCGGGCTCCTGGCGGCGGTGCCGGACACCCTGATCGCCCGGAAGCTGGGACGGGCGGAGGCGGACTCCATATCCCGGCGGGCGTGCCAGGTGATGGCCGCCGGCGGCGTGCGGAGTGACGCGGGACGGGAGGCGCTGGTGGCGTTCGATGGCGAGCTCCGCGACCCGGCCAACCGCCGCAACCCGGGCACGACCGCGGACCTGACCTGTGCCGCGCTGTTCGTCGTTATACTAGAGCAGCGCCGAACCCGCTGAGGAGACCGTCGTGCAGAGCCATTTTCGCGTGCAGGTCAGCAAGGACTATCTGGTGTTCGCCTCGGCCCACTTCATCACCTTCCGGGGCCACCAGTGCGAGACGCTGCACGGGCACAACTACCGCGTCGGCGTGGCGGTGGAGGGCGCCGTGGACGACGAGGCGTTCTTCGTCCTCGACTTCAGCATCCTGAAGCAGATCACCCGCAAGCTGGTGGACGAGATCGACCACAAGGTGCTGCTGCCGCTGCAGAATCCGAAGCTGGCCTTTCACGAGGACGGCGACCGGCTGCGGGTGGACTACTTCGGCCAGCCGACCTATGTCTTCCCCCGGCGCGACTGCGCCCTGCTGGAAATCCAGAATACCACGGCCGAGATGCTGGCGCAGTACATCGGCACCCGGGTGCGGGACGAGCTCAACGGGAGCGGCTACACCCACCTGACGCTGCTGGAGCTGGAGGTGGAGGAGAACTACGGGCAGTCGGCCACCTACCGGGAGACGCTCGGGGACTGAGCCGCCACCGGTTCGGCGGCGAGCTCGGCCAGATCGGCGGCGGTGATCGTGCCGGAGTGAATCGCGCTCGCCACCAGCGCCCCGTCGCACCCGGCATTGCGCATCCGGTCGAGGTCCCGCCGGGCCAGCACCCCGCCGCCCGCCAGGAGCCGCAACTCCGGAAACCCCCGCCGCAGCTCCTCGATCACCCCGAGATCCGCGCCGCACCCGGTTCCGACCCGTGCCAGGTCGAGCAGCAGAAGGGTCGTCGCCCCGACGTCCACCGCCTGCGCCGCCAGGCTGAGCGCGTCGGGCTGGGCGCCGATGGCGTCCTGCATGGCCGCATGGAGAATGGGGCCGCCCAGTCGGAGATCGACGCTGAAGACGACCTGCCCCTCGCCGACCAGGGCGATGATCCGCGCCAGATCGGTGAAGGCGCGCAGGGTTTCCAGCCCGACCACGACCTGGCTTGCGCCGCAGGCCATGACCTCCAGGGTGCTCTCTGGCGAGTGGGCGCCGGCATCCACCATGATCGCGCCGGCGAATCCGGTTTCGAGCTGGGCCAGCTCCCGGAGCATCGTCCGCTGGATCGCGCCGCCCTGGATGGCATCGAGGTCGGCGATATAGCAGGCGGTGGCCCCAAGCCGGGAGCGGAAGGCGCCCAGCAGGGCGACGGCATCGCCCACTGCGCTGGGATCCAGCGCCGAGGCCACCGGCTGGTAGCGCGCGCGGTCGCCGGCCTGGGCCCACACCGCCGCCCCGCCTGCCAGGTCCAGCACCGGGATGATGTCCATGGTTCACAACTTACCCGCGACCAAAGCCCGATGACCAGAGAGCGCCTGCCGCCGATCGTGGGCTGGGACATCGGCGGCGTCAACACCAAGGTGGCCCGGCTCGAGCGGGCGGACCCGGCCGCGGTGCCCGCGATCGAGAGCGTCTCGCTTCCCTATCAGATTGAGCGGGATCCGGCCGCGCTGCCCGACGTGCTCCGCGCCCTGGCGGAGCAGCTGGGCCGGCGCGACGGGTGGTCCCACGCGATCACCATGACCGCGGAGCTCTCGCAGGCATTCCGCACCAAGCGCGACGGTGTCGCCTGCGTGCTCGGCGCGC
>JBBRGH010000295.1:0-4482 GCA_038240915.1 Gemmatimonadales bacterium
GGCCGGGATCCGGGTGGTGATGCTGCGGTTCGGCATCGTGCTCTCATCCGGAGGCGGCTCGCTGGCGCGGATGCTGCCGCCGTTCCGCCTCGGGGTCGGCGGCCCGCTCGGGAACGGGCGGCAGTACATGAGCTGGGTGGCCCTGGACGACATCCTCGGCGCCATACATCACGGGATCATGACCGAGAGCCTGGCGGGGCCGGTCAACGCCACGGCCCCCCAGCCCGTCACCAATCGCGCGTTCGCCACGACGCTGGGCCGGGTGCTCGACCGGCCGGCGCTGGTCCCCGTGCCCGCCACGGCGCTGCGCCTGGCGTTCGGCGAGATGGCCGACGTGGCGCTGCTCTCGAGCGCGCGGGTCCTCCCCGCCCGGCTCCAGGAGTCGGGCTACGCCTTCCGCTTTCCCGAGCTCGAGTCGGCCCTCAGGTTCGCCCTGGGACGTCCCGCCCGGGGCTGAAGATGACAGCCTCCGGCGCACCCCCTACCTTCCCCGCATGACGCCTCCCCGGGCCGTAGTGCTGCTGAGCGGTGGGATGGACTCGACCACCACCGCGGCGATCGCCCTGCGGGAGGGATTCGACGTCCATGCCCTGAGCGTGCGCTACGGCCAGCGGCACGCGATCGAGCTCGACGCCGCGCGGCGGGTGGCCGAGCGGCTCGGAATCCGGCGGCACGTCGTCGTCGATCTCGACCTCCGCGCCTTTGGCGGCTCGGCCCTGACGGCGGACGTGCCGGTGCCCAAGGACACCCCGCCAGACCAGATCGGGGCCCGGATTCCCGCCACCTACGTCCCCGCCCGCAACACCATCTTTCTCTCGCTCGCCCTGGCCTGGGCCGAGACCCTGGGCGCGCGTGACATCTTCTTCGGCGCCAACGCGCTCGACTACAGCGGCTATCCGGACTGTCGCCCGGAGTACCTCGAGGCGTTTACCCGGATGGCGGACCTGGCTACCCGGGCCGGCGTCGAGGGCGGCGCCCGGCTCACGGTCCACACCCCCCTGCTCCGGCTCACCAAGGCGGAGATCGTGGCGCAGGGGTTGGCCCTGGGCCTCGACTACGCAATCACCAGCACTTGCTACGACCCCGCGGCTGACGGGGCCGCCTGCGGCCGCTGCGAGGCCTGCCTCCTCCGGCTCAAGGGGTTCGAGGCGGCGGGCGTGCCGGACCCCGCGAGGTACCAGGCCGCCCACGCATGAGCTACGCGGTCAAGGAGATCTTCTACACCCTGCAAGGCGAGGGCGCCAATGCCGGCCGGCCGGCCGTGTTCTGCCGCTTCGCGGGTTGCAACCTGTGGAGCGGCCGGGAAGCCGACCGGGCCGAGGCGGTGTGCCGGTTCTGCGATACCGAGTTCGTGGGGACCGACGGGCCGGGCGGCGGCAAGTTCGCGTCGGCGGACGCCCTGGCCCGGGCGGTCGCGGCCGAGTGGCCGGGCGGCGACCCGGCCGCGCGGCCGCTGGTGGTCTGCACCGGCGGGGAGCCGCTGCTCCAGCTCGACCCGCCGCTGGTCGCGGCACTGCATGCGGCGGGATTCGAGATCGCCGTCGAAACCAACGGCACCGTGGCCCCGCCGCCGACCATCGACTGGGTCTGCGTCAGCCCCAAGGCCGCCGCCCCGCTGGTGGTCACCGCGGGCGACGAGCTCAAGCTGGTCTATCCCCAGGAGGGAGCTGAGCCCGAGCGCTACGCCGGACTCGGCTTCCGGCATTTCTTCCTCCAGCCGATGGACGGTCCGGCCCGCGACGCAAACACCCGGGCAGCGCTGGCCTATTGCCTGCGCCATCCGCGCTGGCGACTCAGCCTGCAGACACATAAGCTTCTCGGCATTCCTTAACCTCCCGGCCATGCACGGATACTCCGACCGGATCAATCACGCGTTTGCGTTCGCGGCCAAATATTACAACGCCCTGGCCCCGGTCGGCGCGGGCATGGACTTCCTGGCCCATCCCGCCAACGTGTCCATCATCCTCGCGCGCTACCAATGCGAGCAGCTGACCGTCGTGGCCGGCATTCTTCATCACGTGCTGGAGGAGAGCCCGCCGGAGCGGTGGCCGGCGCTGGAACAGAAGATCTCGGACAAGTTCGGGTCGGTGGCCCTGGCGGTCGCCAAGGACGCGCTCGAGCCCAAGTTCGACCGGCGGGGTGGCGAGCGGGCCTGGCAGCCGTGCAAGCAGGAGTACCTGACCCAGTTGGCCACGGCCGAGCCCCGGGCGCTCGACATCATCGTGGCGGACGAGATGCACACCTGCGGCTCCACGATGACCGCGCTCCGCCGGCTCGGTGTGGAATATCTTCGGACGGTGTCGCGGGCCAGCTCGGAACAGACTATCTGGTGGTACCGCTCGCTGCTCGAGATCCTGGCGTCCCGGACGGATTGGCCGCGCCGGGAGATGCTGTCGGAGCTGCGGCTGATGAGTGCGGACATGGTGCGAAGCCTGCGGCAGAGCGAGGAGGGGCTGTGAGCATCAGGAGGGAATTCATCCGGCTGCTGGGCGGAGCCGCACTGCTCGGGGTGGCCGGATGCGCGGGCGGCGCCGGCAAACCGATCCCGCTGAATCCGGTGCGCTTTCTGCTGGTGAACGACGTCTATGTAGCCGACACCATGGCCGACGGGACCGGCGGCCTGGCGCGGGTGGCCACCGTCCGCCAACGCCTGGCCGATCAGGGCCCGATCCTGTTCGTGCTGGCGGGCGACGTGCTGAGCCCGAGCTTGCTCAGCAAGTACTACTCCGGCCGCCAGATGGTGGAGGCGCTCAACGCCGCCAAGCTGAACTACGCCACCTTCGGCAACCATGAGTTCGAGCTGCCGCTTGATACCCTCGAGGCGCGGATCGGCGAATCGGACTTCCGCTGGCTGTCGAGCAACTGCGGCAAGGCGGACGGCACGCCGCTCGCCAAGGTGCTGGCCTGGGACACGGTCCGGGTCTCGGGTCAGAAGGTCGGGATCTTCGGCCTCACGCTCCAGGGCGCCTACCGGAAGGCCTACCGCTGCACCGACCCCGACAGCGCCGCCGCCCTGGCGATCGACACCCTGGTGGCCCAGGGCGCCGTGCTGGTGGTGGCGCTCACCCACCAGACCATCGAGGCCGATCGCGACCTGCTGTCCCGGGAACCGCGGCTCGACCTGATCCTGGGTGGCCACGAGCATGAAGCGCACGACTCGGTGGTCTCGGGACGGCATGTCCTCAAGGCCGACGCCAACTCGCGCACCGCCCAGTTCGTCACCCTCTGGGGCGGCAAGGGCAAGTGGAGCCAGGCGGTGGGGATCGTCCGGATGGACAACCGGCTGCCGGACGACACGGTGGTGGCGGCGGTGGTGGCCCGCTGGGACGACAGCCTCCACGCCAAGCTCGGCCCCGAGCGGGTGATCGGACGGACTTCCGTGCCGATTGACGCCCGGGACGCGGTCGGCCGGCAGCAGGAATCGCTGCTGGGTGACCTGGTCACCGACGCCATGCGGACGGGCACCGGCGCCGACGCTGCCATCCTCAATGCCGGGACCCTCCGCCTGGACGACGTCATCCGGCCGGGACCGCTGTCCAACTACCAGCTCGAGTCCATCTTCCTTTTCCCGGACGAGACCAGGGTGCTCACCGTGCCGCTGACCGGCGCGCGCCTGCGGGCCATTCTGGAGCACGGCGTGGCCGACAGCTCCCTCGGCAAAGGTGGGTTCCTCCAGGTGTCGGGGCTCTCGTTCAGGTACAATCCGGCCGCCCCGTCGGGCAGCCGGATCCAGGGCGAGGTCCGCCGGTCGGGGGGGGGCCAGGTGCGGCCGGGCGACACCCTTCGGGTGGCGGTGCCGGTCTACCCGGCCTGCGAGGGGGGGGATGGGTATAGCATCCCGGAGGCGGGCCCGGCCTGCGCGGCCCGGGCCGGCGCGCCCCGGGCGGCGGAACTGCTGGTGCGGTACATCGCGGATTCGCTCAAGGGGCAGGTCACGGCCCCGCCCACGGAACGGATCGTAAGAGGGGGATCGTGATCCCTGGAAACACAAATCCCGGCCGAGCAGGATGCTCGCCGGGACCTGTGGCCTTAGCAGTTTTGATCACCCAGGCCGCAAAGCCGAAATCCCTGGGGCCCCGAAGGGCTATGTCCCTCTGATCTGCGGGGTATTGTAACGGGCCTCGGGATCGATTGCAAGTCGTTGTTACACAACGTTACAGACGCGTCCCCTTCGGACCCGTACCAGTATCGGCGGCGCCTCCCCGCGACTTGAGGGCGGGCCGGCGGACATTCCCGGCTCCCTTCAAACGTCGTGCTCGGGTATACTTGAACATGGCTGCCACGCCTCCAACGGCTCTCGCAACCCTCCCCAGTGCTTTCGCCGCCGCTTGCCGCCTCTCTCGCACTGAGGGAGAGCTCTTCGAGCGTTGTCGGGTGGCCCTCGTGCGCCGGTTCCAGAGCGAGCAGATTTGGCTGACCCTGGTCTCGCCGACCGACCAGGTGCCTCGGGTCGGTCCTGCCCGCGGCTTCGAGGATTCCCAG
>JBBRGH010000296.1:0-4478 GCA_038240915.1 Gemmatimonadales bacterium
GCCCAGCGCTCGCCGCCCTCGAGCGACTCGAGTAGGAAGCCGTAGGGCCCCCGGTGGAGCTTGGCGAAGGCGGAGACCGGGGTGTCCCCGTCGAGCACCACCTCCCGGGTCACCGGCACCATGGCGCCCCCCTGGCGGGCCCGGGCGGCGAAGGCGTCGAAGGTGGCGGTCATCGGGCTGCGGCCACGACGTAGGCGCCAGCCGCCGGCAACACGGCTTCGAGGTTGTCGGGCACGGGCCGGGTCGAAGGCAGGAGCGCCAGGGTCCCGCCGGGCAGGACCTGGCCCACCGCCAGTGCCCGCTCGTAGAGCACGTCGCTCCCGTAGTCGGCCCGGGCCCGGGCCGTGGCCGAGAAGTAGCGCGCGTACTTGAAGGTCACCGACGCGCCGGAGCCGAGCGGCACGCTGGTGGTGAGATCGAGGCCGTAGACGCCCGGCCGCGGGCGGACGTCCACCCGCACCGGCTGCCCGCTGTCCACCGCGAAGGCGCTGGCCGGAAACGTCAGCTCGGCGAAGACCACGTTCTCGGGCGGGCCGTGCCGGAGTACGATGACCCGGGGCACCCCCGCGGTGATGGTGACAGTGGTGTCGGACGGCGGCGGCCCGGCGGTTTCCAGCACGATGGCGGTCGCGAGCGGGACCACCCGGGCCACGGAGGGGTCCACCTGCTTGCCGCCGGCATGGCCGCCGCACCCCGCCAGCAGCGCCGAGGCGGCCGCGCAGCGCCAGCTTGCCCGGCCCCAGCGCCTCCGGGATATTCCCGTCATCGACCCCCTGCCCGCGTGAGAGGTGCCCTGGTGCGACGTGCGGTTCGTGCGGCGATGGTGCTGGTCCTCACCCACGTGTCCCCGCTCGCCGCGCAGGGCTGGAATGCGCCCGCCGCGCTGGCGCTGGTGCGCCGGGCCACGGCCGCGCGCGCCGCGGCCCAGGCGGATTCGTCGCTCGCGAGCTACCGGACTCGCGCCCACGGCTTCGTCTTCTTCCTGGCGCAGGTAGGCGAAGGGCTGCGCGAGCCGCCCCGTCTGGTCAAGGCCGACGAGCTGCGGGTGGAAGTGTATTGGCGCGCCCCGGACCGGAGCAAGCAGGTGATCCAGGGCTGGCGCGACGGCGCCTTCCTGCCCACCGACATCGACTACCACCGCGACCACCTCGGGATCGTCACCAACAACTTCGGCCACGTCATCCGGATCGGCGAGGGCGACGAGGTGCGGGACGTGCCCCACCCGCTCTCGCCGGCCGGACTGAAGGCCTACGACTACGCCCTGGGCGATTCGCTCGCCATCCGCACCGCCGCGGGCGAGACGGTGGTGCGCGAGGTCCAGGTCCGCCCCCGCGACTTTGCGCGTGCCCTGGTGGTGGGCACCCTCTACCTCGACGTCGCCACCGCGCAGCTGGTGCGGTTCCGCTTCAGCTTCACCCCGGCCGCCTATCTCGACCGCCAGCTCGAGGACATCAGCATCGTGCTGGAGAACTCGCTCTACGAGCAGCGCTACTGGCTGCCCTACCGGCAGGAGGTCGAGATCCGGCGGCGCACCACCTGGCTCGACTTTCCGGCCCGCAGCATCATCCGCGGGCGGTGGGAAATCGAGGGCTACGACCTCAACCTGCCGCTGCCCGATAGCCTGTTCACCGGCCCGGCCATCGCGGGCCTGCCGCATCCGCGGCCCGATGACGGTACCTGGGGCGGCTCGCTCGACCAGGCGATCGCCGGGGTGGCGCCGCCGGTGAACCGGCAGGACATGGACGCGCTCCGGGTCGAGGTCGAGCGGATCGCGGGCGCGCGGGCGCTGAGCGGGCTGCCGTCGCGGCGGCTGGCGGCCGGCAGCGTGAGCGACGTCGCCCGGGTCACTCGGGTCCAGGGCCTCACGCTCGGCTTCGGCGGGGTGCTGGGGCTCGAGTCCAGCCGGATCCAGATCCGGCCCTCGATCGCCTACGGGACCTCCGACCACCGGGTGACCGGCGGCCTCGAGATCGGCGCGGGGGTGGGCGCCAGCCAGCTTACGATCGCCGCCACCCGGCGGATCCGCGACTTCAGCGACCTGCCGGTCATCGCGCCGGCCGTGAACTCGCTGCTGGCCCAGGAGGGCGGCCACGACCACGGCGACTATGTGCTGCTCCACAGTTTGACCGGCGGCCTCCGCCGCCGGTTGAGCGGGCGGTCCACGGTGGCGCTCGTGGCGGGGGTCGAAACCAGCCGGTCCGTGGGCGTGACCGCGACCCCCGCCACCGGCCGCTACCGTCCCAATCCGGCGCTGGGGTCGGGCACCTGGCGGGTGGCCCGGATCGAGTTCGAACGGGCCAGCGGAGGGATCGCGGTCCGGCGGGACTTCCAGGGCCGGGTCCGGCTCGAGGCCGGCACGGGACCGGGCGACTATCTGCGCGGGACCCTCGAAAGCCGCTGGCTCGCGACCGTGGCGGGCCATGAGCTCGTCTCCCGGGTCTATCTCGGTGCCGGCAGCCGCGAGCTGCCGGCCCACCGGAGCTTCGTCCTCGGCGGGCGCGGCACCCTGGTCGCCGAGCCGTTCCGGGCCTGGGGCGGCCGGCAGATGGCGCTGGGGCAGGTGGAGTGGCGGTTTGAGGTGCCGGTGCCGGCCATCCCGCTGGGCTCCTTCGCCTCCACCGGCCGCTCGCTGACGGTGGCGCCGTTCCTGGCGGCGGGGGCGGCCGGGCGGCCGCTTCCGGGCCTGCCCTGGACCGGCTCGGATGGGGTGCGGCCGGTGGCGGGAGTGGCGTTCGAGTGGTTCATGCGGCTGATCCGGGTCGAGGCCGGCGTGGGGCTCCGCGACGGCGATTTCGGGCTCACCGTGGACGTCAATCGGGACTGGTGGGGGCTGTTGTAGTCGCCTTATCTTCCCATCGGCGATCCTGCCGACCGACCCGCCGGAACTCACAGCCGCCAGAGTCGAACGATGCAGTTCACGGATGAATGGCTGGTCCATACCATCGAGCCCCTGCTGCCCGATGGCACCGTCGCGTCCATTCGCCAGGAGCCCTCGTCCGCGCCCGGGTCGCTCTGGGAAATCCTGGTCCAGCGGAAGTTGATCGCCGACGACCAGATCCTGAAGGCCATTGCCGCCCGGTTCCGGTTCCCGATCGCCGACCTGACCCGGATCGACTCCAAGCTGCAGCAGAGCGTGCCCGAGCAGGTGGCCCGGCGGTTCACCGTCGTGCCGGTGGGGCAGACCGACTCCTACCTCGAGATCGCCACGTCGAATCCGTTCGACCTCGACGCCGAGAAGATGCTGGCCTTCGCCACCGGCCGCGAAGTCCGGATGCTGCTGGGCGCGCCCGCGGTCATCCGGCAGCGGATCGACGAGCTCTACCGGAACGAGGACGCGGCGATGAACCGCCTGCTGGAGGGCATCGGCGGCGATCTCGACGTGAAGGAGCTGCAGCAGGACGACGACTATGCCGCCGCCAGCGCCGAGGAGGCCAGCCAGCGGCCCATCATCCGGCTGGTGGACGTCATGCTGGCCGACGGCGTTACCAGCCGGGCGAGCGACATCCACGTCGAGCCGATCGAGGGCGGCGTGGTGGTCCGCTACCGGATCGACGGCGTGCTGCGTCAGGTCATGAAAATACCGCGCAAGGCGGGCCTGCCCCTGATCTCGCGGATCAAGATCATGTCGGGCCTCGACATCGCCGATCGGCTCCGGCCCCAGGACGGTCGGGCCCGCGTCTCGGTCAACGGCGAGCAGATCGACCTCCGGATCTCGACCCTGCCGGCGTCGCTGGGCGAGAAGGTCGTGATCCGGATCCTGAGCCAGCGGGCCACCGTGCTGAGCCTCCAGGCGCTCGGCATGCACCAGGACGAGCAGGAGTCGATCCGGGCCCTGCTGTCGGCCAAGGAGGGGATCCTGCTGGTGACCGGTCCCACCGGCTCGGGCAAGACCACCACTTTGTATTCGGCCATCCGGCTGATTCAGAGCGAGGGGGTCAACATCGTCACGGTCGAGGATCCGGTCGAATATCGCCTGGGCGAGAACATCGTGCAGGTGCAGGTGCACGAGAAGGCGGGGCTGACCTTCGCCTCGGCCCTGCGGTCGATCCTGCGGCAGGACCCGGACGTGGTGCTGATCGGCGAGATCCGGGATCAGGAGACGGCCCAGATCGCGCTGCAGGCCTCGCTCACGGGCCACCTGGTGCTCTCCACGCTTCATACCAACGACGCGCCCAACGCCGTCACCCGGCTGATCGACATGGGCATGGAGCCGTACAAGATCGCCTCCGCGCTCCGGGGCGTGGTGGCACAGCGGCTGATGCGGCGGCTCTGCCCGGCCTGCCGCCAGCCGTCGAGCGGCGCGCTGCCGGAGAAGGTGGCCCGCTTCGTCCCGGCCGGCACCCCCATGTTCCGGGCCGTGGGCTGCGCCGAGTGCGTCCAGACCGGCTACCTGGGCCGCTTCAGCATCATGGAGGTCCTGACGCTGACCTCGGAGATCGAGCGGCTGATCGGCGAGGGCGGCACGGCCGAGCAGATCG
>JBBRGH010000297.1:0-4462 GCA_038240915.1 Gemmatimonadales bacterium
ACCTGGACGCCGTTCACCTCCAGCGTGTCTCCGGCCACGGCGGCGCCCCCGCCGGTCCGGATGGCCTCGGCCAGACGGGCCTCGAGCCGCTCCCGCTCCTCGAGCAACTGCTCCACCCGCCGGACCAGGTGCTCCGGCTGGGCCTTGAGCGCGTCGGCCACCTGGGCCAGCCGCTGCTCCAGCTCGCGGACGGCTCGGAGGGCGCCGGTCCCGGTCAGCGCCTCGATTCGCCGCACGCCCGCGGCCACGCCGCTCTGCCCGGAAATGCGGAAGGTGCCCACCTGCCCCGTCGTCCGGACATGGGTGCCGCCGCAGAGCTCGATCGACGGGCCCATCTGCACCACCCGGACCCGGTCGCCGTACTTCTCGCTGAAGAAGGCCATCGCCCCGAGCGCCAGCGCGTCGGGATAGGCCATCTCGCGGGTGACCACCGGCTCGTTGGCCAGCACCAGCGCGTTGACGTCTGCTTCGATGGCGTGCAGCGTCTCGGCGTCGATCGGCCCGTGGTGCGAGAAGTCGAACCGCAGCCGGTCGGGCTCCACCAGCGACCCCTGCTGACGCACGTGCGTCCCGAGATGTTTGCGAAGCGCGTGGTGCACCAGGTGCGTAGCGCTGTGGTTGCGCTCGATATCGTGCCGCCGGGGCGCGTCCACCGCGGCGCGCACGGTCTCGGGCTCGAACGCCTCACCGAAGGTGCCGCTTACCACAGTACCCTTGGGATCCTTCCGGACGCTGTCCACCGGCAACGACCACCCCGCCCCGCTCACCCCGCCCAGGTCGCTAACCTGTCCGCCCGACTCGACGTAGAACGGATTCTCCCGGAGCACGAGATCCACCCGCGGGCCCTCCTGGCGGAAGGCCAGGATGTCGGTGTCGGCTTCGGTGGCCTGATAGCCCACGAACTTCTGCTTCCCGCGCTTGACGCTCCGCCACTTGCCGGTCTGGGCGGTGTGCACCGCCGGGGCCTGGACCGGCATCTTGCCGCTGGCGCGCGCCGCCCGCGAACGCTCCTGCTGCTGCTTGTACGCCCGGTCGAAACCGGCGCTGTCCACCGCGACTCCGCGTTCCTCCGCGATGATGCCCGTGAGATCGATCGGAAAGCCGAAGGTGTCGTACAGTTTGAACGCTTCGTCGCCGGGGATGACGCTCGCGCCGGACGCGAAGATCTCCTCCAGCCGCCGGAGACCGCCCTCGATGGTCTCGAGGAATCGGTGCTCCTCGTTCTCGGTCACCTCGCGGATGTACCCCGCCTTCGCGGCCAGCTCGGGATATACCCCGCCCATCTGGGCCACCACCACCTCGGTGAGCGGCGCCAGAGTCGGCGCCCGCCGGCCCAGCAGCCAGGCGTGGCGCACGGCCCGCCGGAGAATGCGGCGGAGCACGTAGCCCCGACCCTCGTTCCCGGGATAGACGCCGTCGGCCAGCAGGAAGCTGACCGCCCGCGCGTGATCGGCCAGCACACGGTACGAGGCGCGCTCGACCGCATCCCGATCGTACGGCCGTCCCACCAGCTCCCCCACCCGGTCGATCAGCGGCTGGAAGGCGTCGGTGTGGAAGTTGTCGTCCTCCCCCTGGAGGACAGCGGCGATCCGTTCCAGGCCGGCGCCGGTGTCGACCGAGGGCGTCGGCAGCGGCGTGAGCGTGCCGTCCGCCGCGCGGTCGAACTGCATGAACACCAGGTTCCAGATCTCGAGGAAGCGGCCCGCCTCGGCCAGCTGCTCGAACTCGGCCTGGCCGATCTCGACCGGCGTCTGGCCAGGCCGCCACTCCAGGTCCACGTAGATCTCGGTGCACGGCCCGCAGGGGCCGGTGTCGCCCATCTGCCAGAAGTTGTCCTTGTCCCCCAGGCCGTAGATCCGATCGTCGGGCAGGCCGGACACCTGTCGCCAGTAGCCCCGGGCCTCGTCGTCGGTGTGATGCACCGTCACCCGCAGCCGGTCGGCGGGAATCGCGAGATAGTCGGCGCCGGTCACGAACTCCCAGGCGAACGCGATCGCGTCCTGCTTGAAGTAGTCGCCGAAGGAGAAGTTTCCCAGCATCTCGAAGAAGGTGTGGTGGCGCTTGGTGTGGCCCACCTGCTCGAGGTCGTTGTGCTTGCCGCCGGCCCGGACGCACTTCTGACAGGTCGTGGCCCGGACGTAGTCGCGCCGCTCCTGCCCCAGGAAGGTGCGCTTGAACTGCACCATGCCGGCGTTGGTGAACAGAAGGGTCGGATCGTCGGCGGGCACCAATGACGAAGAAGGCACCTCTCGGTGCCCCCGGGCGACGAAAAAGTCGAGGAACAGGCGTCGAATCTGGGAGGACTGCATGGGGGGAAAATATAGGGACGGACGGACTTAGGGGCTATGGGAGAGCCTCAGCCAACCACCCGGGCCACAAGCTCTGAGATATCCCGCCCCGCGAACCCGCGCCGCGCGAGATACGCCAGCACTCGCCGGCGCTTCACCGGGCGGGGCAGGGCGCCGAGTTGGGCGGCCCGCTTGGCGGCCAATGCCGACGGCACTCCGGTCCGATCGCCGCCCTCTGGCCACTCGGCGTGGAGCGCGCGGTCGATGGCCGCCCGCTCCACGCCCATCGCCATCAAATCGCGCGTCAGCCTGGCGGGCGCTCGGCCTCGCGCCGCCCGCGTCTGCACGTAGTTCCGGGCGAACTCCCCGTCGTCGAGCAGGCCGAGGGCCGCCGCGCGATCGAGAGCCGCGTCCACCGCCGGCCGCGGATGTCCCTTCCGGATCAGGCGGCGGCCCAGATCGACCCGCGCGAACGCCCGCCGCTCGAGGGCCCGCAGCAGCGTCCGGAAGGCGCCCTCGGCGTCGGCCGCCGCGGTGAGCCGCTCCTGCAGCTCGCCATCCACCGGCCGGCCGACCGCGAGGCCGGAGGCGCGCGCGAGCGCTTCGGACACGGCGCCGAACCGGACCCCGTCCACCTCCACCCGCAGCGTGCCGGGGCGGCGGGGATCCGGCTCGAGCGCCGTCAGCACGGGCAAGGTCACTCGTCGTCGTCCGCGGCGGGGCCGGCGCCCACTGGGGCGTGCATGCCGAGGAGCTCCTTCACCTTGACCTCCACCTCGGCCATGAGCGGCGGG
Organism: Gemmatimonadales bacterium; assembly: GCA_038240915.1. Lineage (GTDB taxonomy): Bacteria > Gemmatimonadota > Gemmatimonadetes > Gemmatimonadales > GWC2-71-9 > CAVVWJ01. The sequence continues at coordinate 3,083 of JBBRGH010000297.1, forward strand.
TTGTCCCGCAGGAACAGCTTGGCGTTCTCGCGGCCCTGGCCGATGCGCTGGTCGCCGTAGGAATACCAGGCACCCGACTTCTGGATGATGTTGGCCTCAGCGGCGAGGTCCACCAACAGGGAGGTGTGGCTGATCCCCTCGTCGAACATGATGTCGAACTCGGCCTGGCGGAACGGCGGCGCGACCTTGTTCTTGACGACCTTCACACGCACGTGGTTGCCGACGACGGTCTCGCGCTCCTTGACCGGGCCGATGCGGCGGATGTCGAGCCGGAGCGAGGCGTAGAACTTGAGCGCCTTGCCGCCGGTGGTGGTCTCGGGGTTGCCGAACATCACGCCGATCTTCTCACGGAGCTGGTTGATGAAGACCACGGCGCAGGTGGAGCGCTTGATGGCGCCGGCGAGCTTCCGGAGCGCCTGGCTCATGAGCCGGGCCTGGAGGCCCATGTGGCTCTCGCCCATCTCGCCCTCGATTTCGGCCTTGGGCACGAGGGCAGCGACCGAGTCGATGACGACGAGGTCTACCGCGCCCGAGCGTACCAGGATCTCGACGATCTCGAGCGCCTGCTCGCCGGTGTCCGGCTGCGAGACCAGGAGGTCCTCGATGTTGACGCCCAGCTTCTTGGCATAGTCGATATCGAGCGCGTGCTCGGCATCCACGTAGGCGGCGACGCCGCCGGCCTTCTGCACATTGGCCGCGAGGTGGAGCGTGAGCGTGGTCTTGCCGCTCGACTCGGGGCCGTAGATCTCGGTGATCCGGCCGCGGGGGATGCCGCCGATGCCGGTGGCGGCGTCGAGGTTGATGGCGCCGGTCGAGATCGCGGCCACCTTCACCCGGGCCGACTCGCTGCCCATCCGCATGATGGAGCCCTTGCCGAGCTGCTTCTCGATCTGGGAGATGGCAAGCCCGAGGGCCTTCCGGCGGTCGGCTTCGAGCCGGGTCTCTTCTGCGGCCATGGTAGTCCTCGAGTATTGATGTGGCTGGTTTTGATACACCAAGCTAGCTGGAACCCAACATAATACCGAACACTCACCGAATCAATACTACATGGTGACTGATTCCGAGGCATCTGATCACCGGTCAACCCGCCAGGCATCCGCGGTGTGCTCCACCCCGTATCGCCCGCCCCGTTCCACCCGGATCGCTATCACGTCGAATCGGTACACCTCGCCGAGCCGGCCATGCCGGAGCCGCCAGCATTCCGCGACCCGCGCGATGGTCCGCCGCTTCCGTGGCCCGACGCTCTCGGCCGGTGCCCCGAACCCGCTCGAGCCTCGCGTCTTCACCTCGACGAACGCCACCAGCGGGCCGCGTCGGGCCACGAGATCGAGATCGTGCCGACCCCACCGAAACCGGTGGGCCTCGATGGCCCAGCCACAG
>JBBRGH010000298.1:0-4447 GCA_038240915.1 Gemmatimonadales bacterium
GACGACGCCCGCGCGCGCCTGGCCCGCCTGACGGGAGAGCCGGCAACCTAGCCCACCCGCGCCGACGACACTGCGACAAGTTGCAGACTTGCCTCGCCCGACTCTTGCCTCCCCGCTCACCACCATCTCCGCCGCCACGACTTAGCCTCCGCCGCCCCAATCGTACGAGGCCATCATGCAAGGCCGACTGGCATTTTGCCTTCGCCTCGGTGTGCTCTTCGCTGCACTCACCGCCTGTTCGACCGAGGACAGCATCGGTCCGGCCGACCCGGGTCCCGAGACGCCCCTGCCGCCGGCCCTGAGCTGGTCCGATGCCTCCGCCTGGCCCGCCGGTCACGTGCCGGTCGCGGGTGACTCGGTCGTCATCCCGGCCGACCGGACCTTCCTGCTGGACGTGAGCCCGCCTCCGCTCGCCAGCCTGACCATCGCTGGCGCCCTGGTGTTCGACGAGGCCGACGTGGACCTCACCGCCGGCTGGATCGCGGTGCAGGGCACCCTCCGCGTCGGCACCAGCGCCGCGCCGTTCGCGCATCGGGCGACGATCACCCTCACCGGCAGTCCCGACGCGCCGCCGGTCATGGGCATGGGCAACCGCGTGCTCGGTGTCGTGGGCGGCACGCTCGACCTGCACGGCGAGCCCCGCGCCGGCTGGACCCGGCTCGCGGCCACCGCGCCCGCCGGCGCCACCCAGCTGGTGCTGGCGAGCGCCCCCGAGTGGCGCGCGGGCGACAAGCTGGTCGTGGCCTCGACCGACTTCGATCCCAACCGCGCCGAGGTGGTGACCGTGGCCTCGCGGGGCGGCGCCGTGGTGACGCTGGCCCAGCCACTCGCCTGGGCCCACTACGGCGAGCTGCAGACCATCGCAAGCCGCACGGTGGACGAGCGGGCCGAGGTCGGTCTGCTGACGCGCAACATCGTGATCCAGGGCGACAGCGCCACCAGCGCCGGCGGATTCGGCGGCCACCTGATCGGAATGGGCGGCACCCTCCGGGTCGAGGGCGTCGAGCTGCACTTCATGGGGCAGAAGGGCCTCGTGGCCCGCTACCCGATGCACTGGCATGTGATGGGACCGGTGGACGGGCAGTACTTCGCCGGCAGCAGCGTGTGGAAGAGCTTCAACCGCTGCGTCACGGTGCACGGCACCGACAACGCCCGGGTGGAGGGCAACGTCTGCCACGATCACCTGGGCCATGGCTACTTCCTCGAGGACGGCGGGGAGACCGGCAACCTCATCGCCGGCAACCTTGGACTCGGCACCCACGCGACCGCGACGGGGCAGGGCGTGCTGCCCACCGACACCCGCGCCGCCACGTTCTGGATCACCAACCCCGACAACACCGTCCGCGACAACGCCGCGGCGGGGTCGGAAGCGTTCGGGTTCTGGTACGCGCTGCCCGCCGCGCCGACCGGGCTGTCGACCGGCTCGCCGCTCCGGCCGCGGACCACGCCGCTCCGTGAGTTCAGCGGCAACGTGGCCCACTCCAACCGGCGCGCGGGACTCAACCTGGACGACGGTCCGCTGCCCGACGGCAACACCGAGGTCACCACCTACGACCCCCGGACCGATCCGGCGGATGCCGCGACGGGCGTGGTGGCCGACTTCACCGGCCTCACCGCCTACAAGCACGGCGGCCGCGCCGTCTGGCTCCGGGGGCGCAACCTGCGCCTGACCGACGCGGTGCTGTCGGACAATGCGACGGGGGCCACCTTTGCCTCGAGCGAGAGCTTCGTGCAGGACGCGCTGTTCGTGGGGGAGTCGGCCAACAACGGCGGCGGACTGTCGCCGGGCACGCCGCGGCGGGGTTACGAGTTCTACGACGGCCGGGTGGGCGCCGACCGGGTCACCTTCGCCAACTTCACCGCCATGGGGACGATCCCGTCGAGCGCGCTGGGCTTTCATCGCACCAACGGCTTCCCGGTCAGCACCGAGAATTTCGCCGGCTCGGTCAGCTTCCAGAACGCGCTGCCGTTCTACCTGGAGACGCCGCTGGCCGACAAGGACGGCGACAAGGCGGCCGTCTTCCTCGACCGGGACGGCGCCGTGACCGGCAGCGCCGGCGCCTACGTGGTGCCGAACACCCCGTTCATGACGACCGAGTCGTGCGTGCCGCGGGTGGACTGGAACGCGCAGGTCTGCTCGCAGCGGTACGTCAGCCTGAACATCCGGAGCGACGCCGAGGTGGTGGCGCCGCTCACGCTCACCCGCGACGACTCGGCGGCCATCGCGCTGGTGGGCGTGCCCGACCGTCCGCAGGCCGCCAACGCGTCACTGCTGCCCGGGCGCGGCTATACCGTGCAGTATGCGGGGACGATACCGCTCCATCCGCGGTTGCTGATTCGGGGCACGGTGGAAGGCGAGTGGATCCGGCTGACGCTGCCGTACCCGCAGGCGGCGCTCCGGGTGGTGCGGGACTACGCCGGGTCCCAACCGCTGGTGCCGGCCGCCAGCCTGGCCGAGCTCGACGCCAGCGCGGGCGACCGCTACTGGTACGACAGCGAGACCGGGCTGCTGCACCTCAAGCTGGTGACCCGCACCGGCCGGACGTCCACCACGCTCCAGGTGGACCCGCAGTAGCCTGCAGCCGCCGATCGAGGTGGTTCACACCGTCGGCACCGCCGCCCACTTCGCCAGGGCGAGTTGGTAGGCGCCGTACGCCGCCAGCCCCACCGCGACGCCGCCCAGCAGGACCGGCGCGTACGGCTGGCGGGCCAGCTCCTGCAGCGCCTCGGCCAGCCCGCCCGCTTGCGACGGGTCGTGCCGGAGCGCGGCCTGCGCCAGAAACCACCCGATCATGCCGAAGACGATGCCACGGGCGACGAGACCGATCCGCGCGGCCCGCTCGAGCAGCCGGCGCATGTCGGGGTCCGCCCCCTTGGTGTTCTCCACCCCGCGGCCGCGCGCGACCCTGACGATCTGGGCCAGGCCATAGCCGGCCACGCCGATCGCCGCGAGACCCACCAGCCATTCGCCGAACGGCATCGCCATGAGCTGCGCCGTGCGATGATCCGCCTGGCCGTCGCCCCCGCCGCCCCTCCAGCCCAGCGCCAGCCGAGCCGCCTGCAGCGCCAGTCCTCCATGCACGATGGCGCCGATGACATAGCCTGCCCGAACGGCGGCCCGCTTCCAGTCGTGCCGGTCCGGATGCTTCGGGTCCACTGCGGCGCAATAGAGCCGCCACGCCGCGTAGCCGGCGAGTCCCACCGCCACCAGGGCCAGCAGCCAGCGGCCGAATGGCTGGCGAAGGAGCACCCGCAGCGCGCCTGAGGTGCCGGTGGTCCGCCCGCCCAGGCCAGCGGCCGCCTGCACGGCGAGCACGCCGATCAGCAGGTAGACCACGCCCTTCGCGGCATAGCCGGCCCGGGCGAAACGGTCGACCCAGTGCGAGGGGGGCAGGGCGACGTCGGTCATCGCGGTCGGCTCCAGGTCAAAGATAGAAAGAGCTTAGCCCGGGACTGGTGGAGGCGCCGTGTCACGGCGCACGTCGGGCGCCCCGGGCCTGTGCCGGTCTCGCGGGCCGGTTGTCGCCGGCACACGGGCTCGATACTGTTGATCGCCATGGACGCTCAGCCGCTCGCCCTCGGGCTCGCCTGCGCCGCTGGCGCGCTCGCCGCCTGGCTCGCCGGGCGGAGCCGCGTCGCCCGGCTGGAGGAGCGGATCGCGGCCGAGCGGCGGGCGGCGGGCGAGAAGGGAGCCCTGCTCGAGCGGGCCGAGGCCACCCTGCGCGACGCCTTCGCGTCGCTCTCCGCCGAGGCGCTGCGGCAGAACAATCAGAGCTTCCTCACCCTGGCCCAGACCAGGCTGGGCGAGCTGCACGAGCGTGCCGCGTCGGATCTCGAGCGGCGGCAGCAGGCGGTCGGCGAGCTGGTGCGTCCGATCCAGGAGTCGCTCGCCCGGGTGGACGGGACGCTGCAGGAGGTGGAGAAGGAGCGGGTGGCGGCGTACGCCGGATTGATCGAGCAGGTCCGGGCGATGGCCCGGAGCCAGCAGGCCCTGCAGCTGGAGACCGGCCAGCTGGTCAAGGCGCTGCGCGCGCCGCAGGTGCGCGGGCGGTGGGGCGAGATCCAGCTGCGCCGCGTGGTCGAGATGGCCGGCATGCTGGACTACTGCGACTTCCAGGAACAGGCCACCGTGGCCGGCGACGCCGGGCGGCTCCGGCCCGACCTGGTGGTGCGGCTGCCCGGCGGGAAGACGGTGGTGGTCGATGCCAAGGCGCCGCTGGCCGCGTACCTCGACGCGGTGGACGGCGTCATGGAGGACGGAGCGCGCGAGCTCCTGTTCAAGGACCACGCCCGCCAGGTGCGCGACCACATCATCGGACTCGGCAGCAAGGCGTACTGGAGCCAGTTCCAGCCGGCGCCCGACTTCGTCGTCATGTTCCTGCCGGGCGAGACCTTCTTCAGCGCCGCGTGCCAGCACGACCCGTCGCTGATCGAGTTCGGCGTGAGC
>JBBRGH010000299.1:0-4428 GCA_038240915.1 Gemmatimonadales bacterium
GCCGTGGCGGCCACGCGGCGTGCGACGGGGGCGCGATCCTGGGATACGACCGGCTGCTGGATGGCCTGGAGCGGAGCCGCAGCCAGCAGGATCGGAAGGAGGCCGCCGATGAGAATCATTTTCACCCGGTTTGAAGTGCCTGCGATAAATTAGAGCGCGGCGGTCGGAATTGCTAGAGGCGGGAGTCCGGGTGGCAGGCTTAGACCATACCCACCATGGCGATGGCACCCGCCGAGGTGGCCGAATGGGTCAGGCTCACCTGCACCGCCAGGCCACCGTGCTCGGTCGCCAGCCGGGCGGCCAGACCGTGGAGCCGGATGGCGGGGCGACCGTCGCCGTCGCGGGTGACTTCGATCTCGCGCCAGCCGACACCCCGCGCCCCGGGCAGCGACTGCAGCGCCTTGTACACCGCCTCCTTGGCGGCGATCCGCGCCGCGGCATGCCCGGTCGGGTCCGGCCGGGTGCCCAGGTAGGCGCGCTCCTCGTCGGTAAAGAATTTCTGCATCGCGTGCTCGCCCTTGTGGGCCAGCAGCCGGGCCACGCGCTCGAGATCCACCAGGTCCACGCCCACGCCGATCACGTTCACAGCCGCGTCCACCAGAACGCCGCCAGGCCCTCGAGCGGCGGGGGCACCGGGACATAGCCCCCCAGCACCAGGCCGAGATAGCCGGCCGCCCCCCCCACCACCACGGTGAGCAGCCAGACCGGCCAGATCGGGCGGTGCCAGCCGCGCACCCGCGCGATCTCGCCGGCCCAGTGCGCCTGTTCCCGCCGGGAGCAGTCCTCGAGGGCGAGCCAGGCCGATTCGAGCCCCCGGGCGGCGGCAGCGATCGTCGCCTGCCACGCCTGGGCGCCGGCCACGCCGCGTCCCTTCACGCTGCCGGTGGTGTGCACGGCCAGCTCGAGCTGATCGAGCGCCGCGACGAACTGCCCGCCCCCGCTTCCGAGTCGCGCCCCGATGGCTCGGCTGTCCTCGTCCGTGAGCAGGAGTCGCTCGAGCCGCCGCCGGGAGTACCGCGATTCGTCCGCCGCGAGCCGCAGCCCCGCGTTGGCCTCGCCCGCGATCCGGGCGGCGGCCGCATCCACCGCCCGATCCCAGAGCTGCAGCCACGCCACCCGCCCGAGCGAGGCCACCGCCCCGCCGTGGTCGCCGGCGGCGGCGAAGGACCGGCCCGCGCCGGCGAGGTCGAAGACGCCCGTGACCACTCCGATCCGGATGTCCTCGAGCGACACCCGGAGCGCGCCGGCGGGCTCGGCCGGCGGATCCACCAGTCGCCCGAGCGACGGCCCCAGCTCGGGGACCACCCAGACCTGTTCCGAGCCGGAGGCCATGGTCATGAGGCGGCGAGCACCGCGGGCCGCCCGGTGCGGACCTCGAAGCGGCGGGCGAAGTCGGCCAGGGAATCGGCGGTGAAGGCGCCCCGCACGATGCCCGTCGCCAGGATGGCGCCCTCGATCGCCGCCGGCGCACCTTCGACCTCGAGCAGGAGATCCATGTCGGGATAGCGCTCGAGCCGGACGGTGGCGCCGCCCAGCTCGTAGATCTCCACCTCGCGGTCGATGGCATGCACCACGTCGTAGCCCAGCGCGGCGAGGAAGGCTTCGGGGGCGGCCGGGAGTCCGCCCGGGGCAATCGGCAGCTCCAGCTCCTCGCGCTGTTTGTAGCCGTCGGCCGACACGCGCGCCGGCCCCTTCCAGCCGAGGATCGCCTCGATGCGGCCGTCGGGATGGCGAAAGCTGCGGACCCGGAGAATTTCGTCGCGCGCGGCCAGCTCGCCCGCGCGGTCGAACCGACGGTCGCTCATCCGGCCGCGAAAGCGTTCCCGGCCGCCCGAGGCGCGCAGTCGCGCCCGGAGCGCGTCGGGATCGGGGACGACCGCCTTGAGCTCGAGCTCGTCAGCCAAGGATCGCCTCCAGCACCGCGTCCGTCTGGCTCAGGTCGAGGAAGACCGCGTGCGGACCGCAGGCCTCGAGATCGGCCACCGTGTAGGCGCCGGTGGCCACCGCCAGTGCCCGGGCCTCGATCCCCTGGCCGCAGGACACATCGGCCGGCGTGTCGCCGATGATCACCACCTCCGCTCCGCGGGGCACCCGGCCGAAGAGGGGCTCCGCCCGGCGCGCGGCGATGGGAGGTAGGTCGGGCCGGTGGGCGGCGTCCGAGCCGTAGGCGCCGAGCCGGAATCGCTCGGGCGCGATCCCGCCGGCGCGCAGCTTGAGCGCGGCGCCCTCCGCCAGGTTGCCGGTGAGCAGGCCGAGCACCACGCCGGGATCGGCTTCGAGCCGCTCGAGCAGGGGGAGGATGCCGGGCATGACGGTGGTGCGGGTGCCGGGCCGCTCGAGCTCTTGGGCGAGGTAGCCGACGTAGCGCTGACAGAGCGCCCGCACCCTCGGCGACTCCCTCGGCTCCAGCTGCCCGGCGGCCTCGAGCATTTCAGCCACGATCTGGGGATCAGTCTTGCCGTCGAACCGGATGCGCTCGAACGCCGGCTGCGCGCCGACCTCCTCGGCCAGAGCCGCGATGATGGCGCGGCGGCCGGCGCCGGCGGTGAGGAGGATGGTTCCGTCGATGTCGAACAGGACCAGCTTGCGGGTCACCGCGCCTCCAGCCGCCGGACGGCCACGAGCCGCTCGCGGAGCGACGCGGCCCGGCTGCCCGGCAGCCAGGTCTCCTGCACCATCCCGCCCAGCGCCACGGTCGAATGCACCAGCGTGTCCGCCTCGCCGGCAAAGGCGACGTGGGTGACGCGCGGCCCGCCGTCCCCGCGGAAGAACAGCAGGTCGCCGGGCCGGATGCTGTCGAGTCCGACCGGCTCGCCGCACTGGGCCTGCTGGCTCGAGTCCCGGGGCAGGGTCACGCCCCGCGCGAGAAAGGTGGTCTGCACCACGCCCGAGCAGTCCACCCCGAAGGGCGTCACCCCGCCCCACTCGTAGGGGGAGCCGGCGAAGTACTCGAGCGCCCAGCGCTCCGGCGCCTTGGCCCGGGCCGCGGGCACGGCCTCGGTCTCGACGCTGAGGTTGCCCTCGGCCATCCGCCCGCGGCGGCCGTCGGGCAGCCGGACGGTCTCGTCCTCGAGCGCCACCCGGGCGCGGAGGGGCAGCCGGAGCCGGCCGTCGCCCAGCCGCACCGTGGCGCCGAGACTCCACCCCGTGGCCTCCCGGCGCCACGCATCGGCCGCCGCGTCGTCCACCTCGGCGCAGTACCCGGCGTGCACCCAGCCGACGTAGGCATCAAGGTCGGTCTGCACCCGGCGCCAGTCGGCCGCGGCCTCGACCACGGCCGCGGTCTCCCCCAACACCAGCTGGCTCACCTGTTCGGCCCGGAGCGTGGGCTCGGCGAAGATCGGCACGATCGCGGCGCGGGCGATGACGGCCGTCACGAGGACGCGGGGCCCTTGGCGGCGCATTCCCGGCAGAGCGTCACCCCGCGAAAGGTGCAGATCAGGCAGATGAAGGTGCCGCAGTTGCTGCAGGGATAGCCCTCGGAGGCGCGCTCCTCCCGGCCGCAGGCCCGGCAGCCCATCCCGTCCTTCTCGCGGATCTCGGCCATCGCCACCTCAGACGGTCAGGTTGTAGCGCTTGATCTTGTTGATCAGCGTGGCCCGCGAGATTCCCAGCTCGATCGCGGCCCGGGTCCGGTTGCCGGTGTGATGCTTGAGGGTCCGCTCGATGTGCTGGCGCTCGAGGTCCTCGAGGCTCAGCGGCGTGTGGCGCCGATCGCCGATGCCGGGCCGCGCTCGGAACTCACCCGGCAGGTGCTCCACGCTCACCGCCGGCGCCCCGCGGCCGAGGATCAACGCCCGCTCCAGCACGTTCCGCATCTCGCGGACGTTGCCCGGCCAGCCGTAGGCCAGCAGCCGGTCCAGCACTTCGCCCGACAGCGTGGGCGGGCCGTCGGGCAGTTCGGTGCGGAGATCGGTCAGCAGCCGGCTGATCAGCGCCAGCCGGTCCTCCCGTGAGCGGTCGCGCACCGGCGGGAGCTGGAGCGGCATCACGCTCAGGCGATAGTAGAGATCCTCCCGGAAGCGGAGCTCCTCGACTTCGCTCTGCAGGTCCTTGTTGGTGGCTGCGATCAGCCGCACGTCCACGGTGATTTCGCGGGTCCCGCCCAGCCGGCGGAAGGTCTTGGTCTCCAGCACCTTGAGCAGCTTGGGCTGGAGCTCGGGCGCCAGGTCGCCGATCTCGTCGAGGAAGATGGTGCCGTGGTCGGCGATCTCGAACAGGCCCTGCTTGCGGTCCTTGGCGTCGGTGAAGGCGCCCTTCTCGTGGCCGAACAGCTCGCTGTCGAGGAAGGTGGCGTTGGGACCGGCGCAGTTGATCTCGACGAAGGGCGCTCGGCTCCGCGGGCTGAGGTCGTGAATCAGCCGGGCGACCCAGCCCTTGCCGCTGCCGCTTTCGCCGGTGAGAAGAACGGTCGTGCGCTCGCTCTGG
>JBBRGH010000300.1:0-4404 GCA_038240915.1 Gemmatimonadales bacterium
GGAACCTTGGGCGTGGAGTCGCGCGGCCGCCCGGCCGCGAGGGAGGTGAAGAACCCGGCGCCCTCCGGCGGGCCGAGCAGTGGCTCGGCCACCCGCTCCGGATGGGGCATGATCCCCACCACGGTACCGGCGGCGTTCGAAATGCCCGCGATATGGTTGGCGCTGCCGTTCGGGTTGGGCTGGAACGGCGAGGCCTCGGACGCGGCCTCGTAGCGGAGCACCACCCGGCCTTCGGCCTCGAGCATCCGCAGCGTGTCGTCGGCGGCGACGAAGCGCCCGTCGCCGTGGGCCACCGGCAGGCGGAGCCGCGCCCCGGCCGCGTAGGCCGAGGTAAAGACGGTGCTGGTGCGCTCGACCACCACGTCCACCGGCTTGGAGACGAAGGTGAGGCCGGCGTTCCGCATCAGCGCCCCGGGCAGCAGGTGGGCCTCGCACAGGATCTGGAAGCCGTTGCAGATCCCCAGCACCGGGCCGCCATCGGCCGCGTGGCGCTGCACCGCCTGCATGATGGGACTGAACCGGGCGATGGCGCCGGAGCGGAGATAGTCGCCGTAGCTGAACCCGCCAGGCAGAATCACCAGATCGGCGCCCCGGAGGCTGGTATCGCGGTGCCAGACCAGGAAGGCCTCGGCGCCCACCCGCTCGGCGGCACGGAGCGAATCGATGTCGCAGTTGCTGCCGGGGAACCGGACCACCGCCACCGTGAGCATCAGGCCTCCTCGACCTCGAGCAGGTAATCCTCGGTCACCGGGTTGGCCAACAGCTTGTCGCACATCTGGCGCACCCGCGCCTCGGCCTCGGGCCGCGAGCCGGCGGCGACTTCCAGCTCGATGGCCCGGCCCACCCTTACTCCCCCGGCCTCGGCGAAACCCAGGGCCGAGAGCGCGTGCTCGACGGCCTGGCCCTGCGGATCCAGCAGGCCGCCCCGCGGCATCACCCGAACGTGTACCCGAAAGCTCATCGCTCCCTCGTCTCCTGCCGCCGGTCGGCCCAGCCCCGGCGCTCGGTGGTGGAAGACTCCGGCGACAGCGCGTCGCCGCTCAAGGCGGAATCGGCCAGCTGGTCGTCGTCCGCGGCGGCGGGCTCGGGCCGCTCCATCAACCCCAGCACGGTGGTCCGCACCAGGCCGAACCCCACGTAGAACAGACCGAGGGGAAACAGAAAATACTCCGGCGCGAGGAGCCCGCCGACCAGAATGCCAAGGTGCACCGCCAGGCCGAACAGGCCCTTGGCGCTCCGGATGCCGATGCGCGGAAACTTGGGATACTTGACGTTGCTGACCATCAGCAGCGCCAGCAGCAGCATCAGCACTACCAATCCCTGATGCTGGAGATCGAGGTAGGCGACCGACGCTCGGTACCACTCGGTCTGGCTGAAGGGATAGTAGACGGCCAGGGTCATCCCCGCCGAGGGCGACGGCAGGCCCGTGAACCAGCCGGTGGACGGCTTGCCGGCCGACACCACGTTGAACCGCGCCAGCCGGAGCGCTACGCCGGTCACGTAAATGTAGGAGAGGACCCAGGCGAACCGGCCGGCGCTGGCGAAGTCGAGGAAGTAGATGAGCAGGGCGGGGGCCACGCCGAAGGAGATGACGTCCACCAGCGAGTCGAGTTCGGCGCCGAACCGGCTGCCCGTGTTCGACAGCCGGGCCACCCGGCCGTCGAGCATGTCCAGGATGCCGGAGAAGACGATGAACCAGCCGGCCCAGCGGAAATTCCCGTTGAAGGCGGAAACGATGGCCCAGAACCCGAAGAACAGGTTGCCCAGCGTGAAAGCGCTCGGCATGATCACCACGACCTGCCGCATGGTGGGCCGCCGGGCGCCGCCGCTCCTGCGAGGGATCAGTTCCATTCCGCCACCACCGTTACCCCGACCCGCGTGGTGTCCCCGACGTGCGCCAGCACGCGGGTCCCCAGCGGGAGGAAGAGGTCGACCCTGGATCCGAAGCGGATCATGCCGAGCCGCTCGCCCTGATGGACCGCCGAGCCGACCGGATGGTCGGTGACGATCCGTCGGGCGATCAGACCGGCGATCTGGCGCACGAGCACCTTGCCCTTCGCGGTCGTGAGCCCGACCGAGGCCTGTTCGTTGGTGAGGCTCGCCTTTTCCGCCGCGGCATGGCCGAAGGCACCGGCGTTGTAGTGCCGGTATGCCACCGTGCCATCGGTCGGATAGCGATTCACGTGGCAGTCGAACACGTTCATGAAGATCGACACCCGCTGGGCCCGCCCCCCGAAGAAGGCCGGCTCGTCCACTTCGATCACGCTTACGACCTTGCCGTCGGCCGGCGCCACGATCAGCCGTTCGCCCCTGGACCAGGCCCGCTCGGGGTCGCGGAAGAAGGCGACCACCCAGACGGCCAGCAGGGACCAGAGCGCCGCCGCGACGATCCAGCTCGCACTGCCCGTGGACACCGCCGCGGCGATCAGCGCCAGCGCCAGGGTCCAGGCCACCGCGATGAACCAGCGCCCCTCGGGCGCGGTGCGGATCACCCGTCGGCCTCGAGCTCGCGGCCCGTGAGCAGGCGAAAGGCCTCGAGGTACCGGGCGCTGGTGGCTGCGACGACGTCGTCCGGGAGCGGCGGCGGTGGCGCCTCACCGTGCCAGCCGCCGGCTGCCCTGAGGCCGGCGAGATAGTCGCGGAGCGGCTGCTTGTCGAAGCTGGGCTGGCTCCGGCCCGGCGCGTATCGGTCGGCCGGCCAGAAGCGGGAGCTGTCCGGGGTCAGGACCTCGTCGATCAGCAGCAGCTCGCCCTCGGGCGCGGTGCCGAACTCGAACTTGGTGTCGGCGATGATGATCCCGCGCGAGGCGGCGTGTTCGCGGCCGGCGCGGTAGACGGCGAAGCTCGCGTCCCGTAGCCGGCTGGTGAGCGCCGGGCCCAGGACGGCCGCCATGCGGGCGGGCGTGACGTTCTCGTCGTGGCCGCTCTCCGCCTTGGTGGCCGGCGAAAAGAGCGGCGGCTCCAGCCGGTCGCTCTCGCGCAGGCCGGCCGCGAGCGGCTCTCCGGCCAGGGTGCCGCGATCGTGGTACTCGGCCCAGGCGGAGCCCGAGAGATAGCCGCGGACCACGCATTCGAACGGCACCGGCGTGGTCCGCCGCACCAGCATCGCCCGTCCCGCGATCTCGTCCCCGCGGCCGGCGAGGGCCGGAATCCGGGCCAGGATCTCCTCGGTCCGCGCGGTCACGAAGTGCGACGGCACCACCCCGGCCAGGCGGTCGAACCAGAACGCGCTCACCTGGGTGAGCACCGCGCCTTTGCGCGGGATCGCCTCGCGCATCACGATGTCGAATGCGCTGACCCGGTCGCTAGCCACCAGCAGCAGGTGGCCGGCGTCCACCTCGTAGACCTCCCGCACCTTGCCGCGCCGGAGCAGCGGCAGCGGGAGCCGGCTCTCGGTCAGCGGCTGGCCGGCCCGCACCGACGGCGTCATACCCGCACCTCCGCGCCGCCGGTCTCGGCCGCGAGCGGCCGGGTCCGCTCGAGCAGCGGGTGGAGATACTCGGCCAGGAACTCGCCCACCTGGGGCTCGGCCCGGCCGGTATAGCTGGCCGGCTCGAGCTCGGCCCGCAACGCCCCCGCCGGGACGTTCCCGAACCCGGGGTCGGCGGCGAGGCGATCGAGCAGGTCATTGGGCGCGCCGTGGCTCACGGCCTCGGCCACCGCCAGGCTGTGCCGCCGGATGACCTCGTGGAGCGACTGGCGGTCGCCGCCGGCGCCGACGCCGAGCATCAGCCAGCGCTCGGTGGCCATGAACGGCATCTGCTCGGCCACGTGCCGGCGGATGACGTCGTCGCGGACCTCGATCCCGGCGGCGATGTTGGTGGCCAGCACCAGGATCGCATCGGTGCCGAGAAAGGCCTCCGGCAGCGTGAGCCGGCGATTGGCGCTGTCGTCGAGGGTCCGCTCGAGCCACTGGCTCGCGGCGGTGTGGGCGCCGTTGGCCTGGAGCGAGATGACGAACCGCGCCAGCCCCGCGATCCGCTCGGCCCGCATCGGGTTCCGCTTGTAGGCCATGGCGCTGGAGCCGATCTGCTCCGCCTCGAACGGCTCGAGCAACTCGCCCTCGTGCTGCAGCAGCCGGAGATCGCCGGCCATCTTGGTGGCCGATTGGGCGATGCCGCTCAACGCGTCGAGCACCATGCTGTCGGTCTTCCGGGCGTAGGTCTGTCCGGTGACCGCGAACTGCTCCCGGAACCCGAGCTTGGCGGTGACCCGGCGCTCGAGGTCGCGCACCTTGGCGTGATCACCGCCGAAGAGCTCGAGGAACGAGGCCTGGGTGCCGGTAGTCCCCTGGCAGCCGCGGAAGCGGAGCGCGTCCAGCCGGTGAGCCAGCTCCTCGACGTCGAGCGCGAAGTCCTGCATCCAGAGCGTGGCCCGCTTCCCGACGGTGGTGAGCTGGGCCGG
>JBBRGH010000301.1:0-4337 GCA_038240915.1 Gemmatimonadales bacterium
AGCACCGTGAGCCGCTCGCCCCGGCCCGACTCGCCGGGGCGGCCGCGGCGAACGGTGGCGAGGGCCGCGTGGGCCACTTCGAGCGCGGCGCGGACCCTGGGCGGATTGGCGCTGCTCTCGCCGGTGCGGACGGCCGACGCGACCTCGTCGGCGTAGTCGGCCAGGGCGCGGTAGGCGGCGGCCACCGCCAGCCGGACCGGGCGGAACGGGCGGAGCGGCCAGAGCATGAGCGCGATCAGCATGGCCCAGGCGCTGCCCACCACCACGAAGCCGGCGCGGGTCAGCGCGGCAGCGGCCAGGCCGCGGGCCGGGTCGGCCGGGTAGGCCAGCGCGATCACGTAGATGCTGAGCGCGCCGATGCCGACGCTGGCGCCGGCGTTGCCGTAGGCGCGGCCGAGGCTGCAGGCGAAGGCGACCAGGAAGCTGAGCGGAATGGCGACCGCGGGATGGACGCCGCCGAGAGTGCCGAGGACGGCGGTGAGCGCGCCCGCAAGCATCAGGGCGCCGAGGGTGGCGGCGCGGGTCCGGTAGGGACCGCCCTTGTCGGCCAGGGCGCCGCTGAAGCCGGCAAGGCTCATCCAGGTGCCGCCGCCGAGGCCGAGGGCGTGGTCGGCGAGGAGCGGGGCGACGGTGGCGATGCCGGCCCGGAATCCGGCGGCGAGGTCGGGACGCGCGGGGGCGAGCGCCGTGGCCGCCCGGACCTCCTTCAGGGCGCGCTGAAGCGGGACGGGGGGCGGAGCGGACGGGCGGAGGGCCGACATGGATCGAAGATAGCGGAGGGGTGCTGGCGCCCATGCTGGCGCGCGTCCGCCGCCGGGCGCGAGTGGACGTCCTGGTCGGGGGAGGGCTCAGCGGGAGGCGGTACCGCGGCGTCGGAGAGGGATAGCGGCGGTTCGAGATCGGGAGCGGGCGTTTCGTCTGGGCGACGGCGGAACTCGCCAGCGCAATCGCGCGCACCCGCCGCTGGATTGGAGCGGGCGACAGGCGCGCGTCGTCACTGGGGCCCCCTGAAATCCTTCGGATTCCGCGTCACCAGGTAGTCGGCGCTGACCTGGAGGCATGCCGCCGCCTGGACGCCATCCTCGAAATCGTTCAGGGCCAGTCCAACGCCCGCTGAAAATCGGGCCGCCGCGATCGGCACGATGGACAGCAGCTGCAGAAGATCACTCACCGCAGGCGCACGGCTGAGGTTCGAGCACCACGTCGAGCACCACGCTCGTTCGTGTCGTGACGAGCTGCGACAGGTTCCTGCCATGCCGCTCGCCGTAGCGCTCACCCTGCTCGATCGCCTCCGGCTCTAGCGACAGGTTCTTGGGCACTCTGGCCACTACACCCTCCCGGCATGCGCATATGTTGGCAATAATTGGCCGCACGACGGGAAGCCCCGTCAAGCCAGCAGTACAGCCGCCACGTATTCAACCGGTTGCGACAACGAGCGTGGACCGCTACAGTAGGCTGCGCCGACTCTGGAAGAACCGCCTGAGCAGCTCGGCGCAATCCTGGGCCATTAGCCCGCCGACGACCTCGGGCCGATGATTGAGCCGGGGATGGCGGAGCAGGTCGTACACCGAGCCGGCCATGCCGGCCCGGAGATCGTCGGTACCGTAGACTACCCGCCCCACTTTCGCCAGCACAATCGCGCCGGCGCACTGGGCGCAGGGCTCGAGGGTGACGTAGAGGGTGGCGAAGGGGAGCCGGTCCTCGCCCGCCTGCGCCAGGGCCCGCTGGATCGCCAGCAGCTCGGCGTGCGCGGTCGGGTCGCGGCGGTGTATGGTCTCGTTGTGCGCTTCGGCCAACGTCTCCCCCTCGGCGATGATGACCGCGCCTACCGGGACCTCCTCCCGCACCGCCGCCGTGCGTGCCAGGCGGAGTGCCGCCTGCATGCCGTGCAGGTCGCCGGGCGAGGGCGTGCCTCTACGCACTGGCCCGCTCGGGCGCGGCGGCCACGCGGACCATCCGGAGATGGTCCCCCGCCCGCTCGACCCGGACGGTGTCGCCCTCGTCGAACTTGCCGTCGAGCAGCTCGACCGCCAGCGGGTTCTGCAGCTCGCGCTGGATCACCCGCTTGAGCGGCCGGGCCCCGTACACCGGATCGTAGCCCTGCGCCGCCAGCAGCTCCTTGGCCTCGGGCGTGACGTCGAGCCCGTGGTGCCGGGCCGCCAGCATCCTCTCCAGGTGGCGGAGCTGGAGATCCACGATCCGGACCAGGTCCTCCCGGCTGAGCGGCCGGAAGACGATGATCTCGTCCACCCGGTTGAGGAACTCGGGCCGGAAGTGATTCCGGAGCTCGTCCCGCACCCGCTGCTCCACCAGGCCCCAGGCCGGGTCGTCCGCCCGGTCGCCCAGTTGCGGCGTGGCCTGGGCGCTCTCCACGATGATCTGGCTCCCGATGTTGCTGGTCATGATGATGACCGTGTTCCGGAAGTCCACCAGCCGGCCCTGGCTGTCGGTCAGCCGGCCGTCGTCGAGGATCTGCAGCAGGACGTTGAACACGTCCGGATGCGCCTTCTCGATCTCGTCGAACAGGACCACGCTGTAGGGCCGGCGGCGGACCGCCTCGGTGAGCTGGCCGCCCTCCTCGTAGCCGACGTAGCCCGGCGGCGCCCCGATCAGCCGCGCCACCGAGTGCTTCTCCATGTACTCCGACATGTCGAGCAGGATCATGGCCCGCTCGTCGTCGAACAGGAACTCGGCCAGCGCTCGCGCGGTCTCGGTCTTCCCAACCCCGGTGGGGCCGAGGAAGATGAACGAGCCGGTGGGCCGGTTGGGATCGCCCAGGCCGGCGCGGCTCCGCCGGACGGCGTTGGCCACGGCGCCGACCGCCAGCCGCTGGCCCACCACCCGCTCGTCCAGCTCGTCCTCCAGCTTGAGCAGCCGCTCCCGCTCGCCCTCGAGCATCTTGGTGACCGGAATGCCGGTCCACTTGGAGACGATCTCGGCGATGTCCTCGGCGTCCACCTCCTCCTTGAGGTACTTCGCCTTGGCGGTGGTCTCCTGCAGCTGCTTCTCGTCCTGCTGCAGCCGGTGCTCGAGCTCGGGAATCCGGCCGTACTGGAGCTCGGCCGCGCGCTGGAGATCGCCCCGGCGGGTGGCCTGGTCCATCTCCATCCGGAGCGACTCGATCTCGGCCCGGATCCGCTGGATCTCACCGAGGGCCCCCTTCTCGGCCTGCCACTGCGCCTTCATCCCGTCGCCCCGCTCCCGCTGCTCGGCGATGTCGGCCTCGAGCGCGTGCCGCCGCTCGACCGCGGCCTTGTCCTTCTCCTTGAGCAGCGCCTGGCGCTCGATCTGGAGCTGGACGATCCGGCGCTCGACCTCGTCGATCTCGAGCGGCAGGCTGTCGATCTCGATCCGGAGCCGGCTGGCGGCCTCGTCCACCAGGTCGATCGCCTTATCTGGCAGGAAACGGTCGCCGATGTAGCGGTCGGACAAGGTCGCGGCGGCCACCAGGGCGTTGTCGGTGATCCGGACGCCGTGGTGGACCTCGTACTTCTCCTTGAGGCCGCGGAGGATGGCGATGGTATCGGCTACGCTGGGCTCGCCCACCAGCACCGGCTGGAAGCGGCGCTCGAGGGCGGGGTCCTTCTCGATGTGCTTCCGGTACTCGTCGAGCGTCGTGGCGCCGATCACGTGCAGCTCGCCCCGGGCCAGCGGCGGCTTGAGCATGTTGCTCGCGTCCACCGCGCCCTCGGCGGCGCCAGCGCCGACGATGGTATGCAGCTCGTCGATGAAGGTGACGAACTTGCCCTCGTTCTCGGTCAGCTCCTTCACCACCGACTTGAGCCGCTCCTCGAACTCGCCGCGGTACTTGGCGCCGGCCAGGAGCTGGCCGATGTCGAGCGCCACCAGCTCGCGGTTCCGGAGCGACTCGGGCACGTCGCCGTTGACGATCCGCTGGGCCAGGCCCTCGACGATGGCGGTCTTCCCCACCCCGGGCTCGCCGATCAGGACCGGGTTGTTCTTGGTCCGGCGGGAGAGCACCTGCATCACCCGGCGGACCTCCTCGTCCCGGCCGATGACTGGATCGAGTTTTCCCTTTCGGGCCAGGTCGGTGAGGTTCCGGGTGTAGCGCTCGAGGGCCTGGAACTTCTCCTCGGGCGACTGGTCGGTGACCCGGTGCGACCCGCGCACGTCGGCCAGCGCCGCCTGGAGATCATCGGCCGAGAGGTTTCGGCCGCTGAGGAGCGCGCGGAGTGAGGTGCCCTTCTCCTCTGCCATGGCGAGGAGCAGGTGCTCGGTCGAGACGTAGGCGTCGCCCAGCTTCGAGGCGTCGGCGTCGGCGCGGTCGAAGATCCGCTGCACCTCGCGGCTGAACGACGGCTCGGCCGAGCCGCCTT
>JBBRGH010000302.1:0-4328 GCA_038240915.1 Gemmatimonadales bacterium
TCGACAGTTCCGAAACATGAAGGGCACCATCCCGCTCGACGCCATGGATCCGGCGGCGCTGGCCGACTACGCCGGCATTGTCGGTCACCTGTTGGCCAAGGGCCATGCTCGCACCAGTGGCGCTTCCATGATCGCGGGGTATGCCGGCCGCTCCGACAAGCTGGAGCGGGCGATGACTCAGTTCGCCCGGGCCTACGCAGACCAGACCGAAGCCGACCACGCCGAGCTGGTCCGGGCAGTCCGCAGGGGG
Source organism: Gemmatimonadales bacterium (assembly GCA_038240915.1). Classification (GTDB taxonomy): domain Bacteria; phylum Gemmatimonadota; class Gemmatimonadetes; order Gemmatimonadales; family GWC2-71-9; genus CAVVWJ01. Next base: position 251 of record JBBRGH010000302.1, read on the forward strand.
GCGGTACCGGTCACGGAGGGCGTCCTGGATCGAGGCGGCTCCGCCTTCCGTCCATGATCTGTGGTCGCCCTCAGCTGGCGCACCCGCTGTCGCCATACTGTGCGTCGCCCTCCGACCTGTTCACCGCGTGAGATCGCTGCCTGCCGCCCCTGCTCGGCCGGCCATCTCGATGAGGCCGATGAGACTGGCGATGGCCGCGCCTAGCCAGAACCGGGGCTCACGCGACACCCGCCGCGGCCCTGACAGGGCCAGGCCGGCCAGCAGGGCCACGGCCAGGAACGCCGGCAACGGCTTGTTCTACAGGCCCACCCCGAGGACCACGCCAGCGACCGGCCACCGCCACGGGCGTTCGGTTCGCACGGCGCCCACCGCCAGGTAGGTCACCGCCGTCCAGACCAGCAGGTCGAACGCCGAAGTCCTCAGCGTGTGACCGGTGAACAAGACGATCACCGCGACCGCCGAACAGGTAGCAGCCAACACCTGCGCACCACGGCCGCCGCCGACCTCGCGGCACAAGAGGCCGGTCAGCAACACGCTGCCCGCCGCCGCGACCGCGGACGGAAGCCGCAACACGATCAATGAGCCGGGCCCCACCCAGTTCATCAACGCAGCGATCATCGGCGTCATCGGGCCCTGAACCGGATACGCCCAGGCAAGATGACGACCAGCGGCCAGGAAGTACAGCTCATCGCGGTGATAACCGTAGCCAGCCGAGAACGCGATCAGCACCACCAAAACCGCGCCAGCGATCAGCAGCACCCCACCAACGGGGCGTTCCCGCCCAGTGACAGACACGCTGGCCGCGTCGGCAGCAGCGTCAGTGGGAACTGCCGGTGGTTGCCGATCGTTTTCCGGACCGTGCAACACCTCCCTTCGCGACGACTGCCGTGGGTGTGCGCCGTTGGCTTCGTCGTGTCCGTGGTCCTGTTTTTGGCTGCCTGCTCGGGCGGCCAGGGATCAGTGGTCCGTCCCGGTCCACCGGCCGCCGCCGCGAGGGCGGTCGGCCGTGAGGCCCAGCAGATCACCGCGTCCCTGCCGGGGCCGGTGGCAACGTGCCTGAACGCGCCGGCGGGTTGGAGCGTGCGAGAGCAACGCCACCTCGGGGTGGACGGCGTGCCGACTCACGAGCTCCCGGGTCTGGGCGATGTGGTCGGCTACCTGGACTCCTTCACCGCGGTATGCGGCCAGAAGCTGTCGGTGCATCTGTCCAGCACCGTTGGTCGCACCCGCGTGCGTCTTCGCGCGCTGAGGATCGGCGACTACCAGGGCCGCGGGTCCAGGCTCGTCTGGCAGTCGGGTGAGATCACTGCTCACCAGCAGCATGAGGCCGACCCCACCGGCCCGGACCGGGTCATCACGGAGCGCTGGCCCGTCGCCACCACCATTGCCGTGGACGCCGGCTGGCCCCCGGGCATGTATCTCATCGAGATCGCTCCGCTGACGGGTGGCCGGCGGTCGTTCATCCCCCTGGTCGTGCGTACCTCGGGCACGCGGTCGCCCTACCTCGTGGTTGCCAGCGACCTGACCTGGCTGGCCTACAACAGGTATGGCGGCCGTAGCCTGTATTTCGGCCCGGGCAACGACCATGCCAAAAGCGTGTCGAACCGATCCTACGTGGCCTCGACAGATCGCCCGGTGGACGGCAGCGGCCAGGTGACGGTGTTCAGGATGACCCTCCCGCTGGTGCGGTTCCTGTCCAGGCATGCCATCTCCTATGACGTCACCACGGACAGCGCTCTGGACGCCACCCCCGCTCAGCTGGTGGGTCAGAGCACGGTGCTGGTCGATGGCCACAGCGAGTACTGGACCAAGCGGATATATGACGCTGCCGTGCAGGCGCGCGATGCCGGGACGAACTTCGCGTTTCTTGGGGCCAACGAGATCTACTGGCAGGGCCGGATCGAGCGGGACGCACGGGGTCGACCCACCGCCCTGACCGTCTACCGGCAGGCAAGCCTGGACACGCTCGCCCGGGCCAACCCCAGCACCACCACCGTGCAGTGGCGCCATGCCCCGCTGATGCGCGACCCGGCCGCCCTGGTCGGGGTGGGTATGTCCGTGGTCGGTGTCCGTGGCGCCTACGTGGTGAACACCGTGCCGACGTGGCTTTTCTCTGGCACGAACCTGCGCAAAGGCTCGGTCCTGGACCTGGCCTTCGGCAACGAGGTCGACGCCCAGGAACCTCGGACCCTGCACTCACCGACCAACCTGCAAGTCGTCCTGCACGGCACGGCCTTGGCCGCCGGCCGAACCAAGCCGTCCCTGATCACTGCGGCCTACTACAACGCGCCCAGCGGCGCCGGGGTCTTCGCCGCGGGGACGACCTACTGGGTGTGTGAGCTCGACTCGACCTGCCCGGGCGCCCCCACCCCGCACGCCACCAGCGTCGCTCTCGCGCAGATCACGCTCAACCTCGTGAGGGCCTTTGCTGTCCCCCGCGCAGGACGTCTACACCCCAGCGTGGCCACGCCGTACGAGTCCTCGACCCGGCTGGCCGGGCGACTGCCCGTCGGTAGCGCAGGCGCAGGCGAAGGCCAGTAGCCCAGCAGGTCTGAAGCCTTTCCACACCGCAGGATCGGCGGAGGAGACTTCACCATCCGTGGTGTGGTGGATGGTCAGGTCAGGTCAGGTCAGGTCGTCGTCCTCGATCCGCCGCAGTGCCAGTACGGGATCGACACCGTCCTGCTCGGCGACCAGCTGGATCAGGGATCGTGCTTCTTCAACGCAGGCGGCACAGCCGGCTAGGTGGGTGCCCATCGCGGGGAGGTCGAAGTCAGGGTCGGACAGCAGGGCTTCCGCGTACGTGTCGACCAGCTCGAAGCAGTCGTCGCAGGACAGGTACGGTTCCGTGTTCAGGGTCAGGCGGTGCGCGGCCTGGGCGCTGAGCGACAGGTGGGCTTGAGTCATGATGTGCCTGCTTGTGGGTGTGGTGTGGCCAGGTGGCCAGAGGTGATCAGGTAGGCGCGTATGCGGGTTCGCGCGTCGTGCACAGTCTTGTACAGCGCATTGCGGTTGGTGCCCAGCCGTTGGGCCAGCACGTCGATAGGGATGTCGTCGACCAGCAACGCGATGGTGATCCTGCGCTGGTGCGGGGTCAGCGCAACATCGATCGCACCCCGTACTGCCGAAGCCAGGTCTGCCGCTTCGACATAGCTGGCCGGCGACGGACTGCGTTCCGGTACAGCTGCGACATCATCGAGCTCGATCTCACGGTGCACCCACGCGAAGCGGCGTACCTCTGTGGCGGACTGGAGAATCGCGAACTTGTAGGCCCAGGTCGTGAACCGGCTCCGTCCCTCGAAGGTGTGGAGCTTGGCCAGCAAGGCCATCATGGCTTCGTCGGCGGCCTGGTTGGCGATCTCCTCAAGGCGTTCGCTGCCGACACCGGCGAGGCTCGAACGCATCCGCCGGACCTGATGGCGGGTGGCCCCGAGCATCAGCTGGTGAAGCCGGCGCATGGCAAGGTCCTGGCGCGGGCCGGGGATGCTCAGGGCCTCGACCCAGTTGTCAGGCTCCGCATGAGCCTGTCCGGGGCCCGCCGGCACGCGGTCGTCCTCGCCCACCAATCTCATCCAGCACCCCCGGGCCACCCGACAGGCGACAAGATCCTGGCGGCGAGCCCGGGTGGACAACCGCGGTCGACCAGCTGGAGCAGCGCGTGGATATCGACCGCTGAGGTGGACGCGAGCCGCTGAGCCATTTCCTGGGCGAACCCGGACTCCAGCAGGCGGCACAGTCGCCAGGCGGCGACGTCCGCAGGTGGACCCTCGGTACAACAATGGCCGCCGGGTGCGAGGTCGTTGATCGTCATACCTGGTTCGTGTCGTCAAGAGAGCAGGTTCTTACCGCGCTAGTGGTGTGTCTCGTCATTGACTGACTGTTTGGTTGAGGGCGACTCGGCCGCGGCGGACCTTGGTCAGGATGGATTCTGCGGTCGCGGTCCACACGAAGGGTTTGGGCTCGTCGTTGTGGATCTTCATGTACTCCTCGATCGAGGAGATCAGATTGGGCACGGAGTGGAACACGCCGCGGCGTAGAGCCTTACTCGTCAGCTCTCGGAACCACCTCTGGACCAGGT
>JBBRGH010000303.1:0-4328 GCA_038240915.1 Gemmatimonadales bacterium
AAGGAATGGCAGCGTGCCCAGGTCCAGAGTCCTGGTAAAACCATCTGGAACGCTTCAACTGCCAACACTGAACTGGCACTGGCCGCGTAAGCTGAGCTAACGCTCGCTTGATGCGCCTTCGGCTGGTGGAGCCCGCCCAGAGCGCCTCCCGTCGAATCGCAAACCTGGGCTGGCCGCGCGCGTCGCTCCGACGCGAGTGGTGAGATCCGTCAGGAGCTAGGCCGAGGGGAGGTCGGTTCGGCACCGACCCGAGGCGACGGCGGGAAGACGAGCCTACGCACGTAGACGCGGTTCTGGACGCTTACTCGGACCAGGGTTCGATTCCCTGCGCCTCCATCCCCGACCTCCCGACGACGGGATCGCTCAGCCGAGCGATCCCGTCGTTGGCATTTCAGGGAGCCGTGCGGCGGGCACAGAACGAGCCGCCGGCCACGTCGGCCACGCCCGCGCCACCGCTGGTCCAACTGCCGGCGAAGCCCTCCGGTCCCGACCCCCGGACGGTGAGGGCGAAGTAGCCGCCGTCGAAGCGCACCGAGTTCTTGCGGTTGGCATCGGCCCCGAGGCGGAGGGTCATCTCGACCGGGGCGGCCGGCTCCCGCGGGCGGCGCTCGATGACCAGCACGCCCGGGGCGGCCGGATCGGTCGAGGCCAGATCGCCAGTCGGGGCCGCCCCGATGGCCGCCGGATCGAGCGCCAGAGCTCCCGTCAGGCGATGCCGCACCGTGCTGTCGGGCAGGCCCAGAACCAGCACCGGCGTCGCCGCGCTGTCGTCCACCGGCTGGAGCGAAAGTGTGCCCTCGACGGCCGCACCCGCTCGCGCACCCGAAGTGGCGGCGACGCGGAGGTGATAGCTCCCCGCCAGTGCCGCCGCCTGGCTGGTCCGCGTCAAGGCCGTGCCGCCGCCGGCGCAGGCATCCGCCGCCGGGGTCACGTCGGGTTGCGCCGAGCGGCAGGCGGACGCGGCCAGCAGGGCGACGAGGACGAGGTGCAGCGTCGCCGCGCCGGCGGACGCGTCTCGCTTCCCTTGCCTGGTCACGGCTGCAGCACCTGCAGCACCTGACCCGCGCTGTTGACCACCCGGATCGGATGGCGGAGGATGTCGTGCCGGAGGTCGAACGATGGCCCCCGGCTCGCGGCCCGGAGCGCGGCGCCGAGCGTGTAGGGATCCGCGTCGGCCAGGTTGACGACGTAGCCGAGATCCTGCATCGAGGCCACCGAGATCCGGCTCAGCGGGTTGAAGCCATTGTCGACGAAGCCCGTCATCAGCTCCGAGCCGAACACCGATTCACGCCAGTGCGCGTCCGCGGTGCCGCTGCCACCGGTGTTCTCGACCGGCACCTTGAGGCCGTCCATATAGGTGACGCCGCCGGCGGCATCGAATTCCGCCACCGCGCCCGCGCCGGTGAAGTGGGGGTCGGCCCCCCCCGCGTCGGCGATCAGGCCGTCGAGCGGCCAGAGCGTCCCGTAGCCCAGCACGTGGGCCATCTCGTGGAGAATGACCGGCTGGAGCAGGCCGGCGCTCTCGACCAGGGCCAGATCCTCGGAGTCGAACTGCATCCGGCCCAGGGCGGTCAGGCTGCCCGTGGTCCGGATGAAGCACGGCGCGGCGGCGCCGAGGATGTTGCCGGGGCCATCGATCGGCTCGATTGACACCATGATGAGCACGTCGTCCACCAGCCGCTGGGTGGCGGGCGAATCGGGGCCGCAGGTACCGGCCGCCGCATTGAGCATCACGTCGGGGAGGTCGCCGACGATGAGCGTCTGCCACCGTTGACGGGCCGCGGTGAAGGCCGCCATCTGGCTCGCGGTTGGCGTGGTGAGGAACTGCAGCTCGATGGCGAACGGGGAGACGCCGGTCTCGGTGAAGGTGACCGTGAGCGCGGTGCCAACCGCGGCGGCCCCGATCCGGAGCGGTCCCGAGCGCACCGGCGCGAAGGTGGTCGCGGCCCGGCCGTCGGATCCGGTGACGACGCTCGCCGCGCCCAGCGTCCCGTCCCCCGCGGTCCCCGTGAACGATACCGTTACGCCGGGTACCGGCGCCCCGCCCGCGTCGAGCACCCGGACGGTGAGGGGCAGGGGCAGCGTCTGGCTCAGGGATCCGGACTGGCCGTCTCCGGCGGCCTTCTGCAGCTGGGTCGGCGTCTGCGCCACGGTCACGGTGGCCCGCGCGGAGACCGCCCCCGCGGTGGCGGTGATCTCGGCCGAGCCATTGGCCACCGCCGTCACCAGGCCGGTCGCCGAGACGGTGGCCACGGCGGGATTGCTCGACGCCCAGGTGAGCGCGGGCGAGGGAATGGTGGCGCCGGACTGATCGGTGACCGTGGCCGAGAGCTGCTGGGTCTGGCCCACGGCGGTGAAGGCGATGGTGGGGCTGTTGAGGCTGACCGTGGACGGCGTGATCGGCTCGGTGCCGCCCCCGCCGCCACAGCCGCCGAAGGCACCGCATAGTCCCAGCCACACCGCGGTGAGCCTGGCGAGACGGCGGTGGAGCGACATGCGCTGACCTCGGAGGCGGGGACTCGCGTGGTGCCCGGAACGGGGCAATGTTGGGAGCGCGGCGGGGAGGGAACGGCCGGGCGCCGAAGACGCGGACAAGCGAGCCGGAAGCTAACTCTCGGTGGCCAACGGGGCCAGCCGCGCTGGTTTCCGGAGCGAATGTCTGTTCAATGTTATTGTTCAAGTTGTTGGTACTGCGAATCCTACGATATTTGATATCACGTTACATGTCAGACGAGGGTCGCTCGCCATGGCAACCAGCCTCGATTCCGCTCCCAGCGCCGTCGCCGATGTGACCGACATCCGCTCCCGCTTCCCGGCCCTGGCGCGCCGGCATGCGGGACGGCTGATCGCCTACTTCGACGGGCCGGGCGGCACCCAGGTGCCGCAGATCGTGGCCAACGCCGTGAGCGACTATCTCCTGCACCACAACGCCAACACCCACTGGCGCTACCCCACCAGCGAGGAGACCGACCGCCTGCTGCTCGCCGCGCGGGAGGCGCTGGCCGACTTCCTCGGCGCGACCGCGGCGGAGATCGTCTTCGGCGCCAACATGACGACGCTCACCTTCCACCTCGGGCGGGCCCTCGGACGCGGCTGGGGCGCAGGGGACGAGATCGTCGTCACCGAGCTCGACCATCACGCCAACGTGGCCCCGTGGCAGGCGCTGGCGCGGGAACGGGGCGTGACGCTCCGGACCGTGCCGCTGGTGCCCGCGGCCGGCGAGCTCGACTGGGGTGCCCTCGAGCGGGCGCTCTCGCCGCGCACGCGGCTGCTCGCGATCGGAGCTGCGTCCAACGCGCTCGGCACCGTCAACGACGTCACTCGCGCCTGCGCCCTGGTCCGGGAGGCCGGCGCGCTCAGCTTCGTGGACGCGGTGCACTACGCCCCCCATCAGCTGGTGGACGTCGGCGCCATCGGCTGCGACTTCCTGGCCTGCTCCGCCTACAAGTTCTACGGGCCACACGTCGGCATTCTCTACGGCCGCCGCGACTGCCTGGAGGCGCTCGACGCGCCCAAGCTCGCCCCCGCGCCGGACAGCGCGCCGGAGCGGATGGAGACCGGCACCCTCAATCACGAGGGCATTGTTGGCGCCGGCGCGGCGGTGGACTTCCTCGCCTCGCTGGCCCGGGGCGGCAGCCGGCGGGACCGGCTGGCGAGCACGTTCGCCGCCCTGCACCAGCGCGGTGAGGAGTTGTTCGGGCGTCTCTGGTCGGGGCTGGGGTCGGTCGACGGCGTGCGGTTGTACGGGTTGGCCCCGGGCCGGGCCCGGACGCCCACGGTCGGATTCACCGTGCGGGGCCGGACCACGGACGAGGTGGCCACGGCCCTGGCCGGCGAAGCGGTGTTCGTCTCCAACGGGGATTTCTACGCCACGACGGTGGTCCAGCGGCTCGGACTGTCGGAGCACGGGCTCGTCCGCGCGGGCTGCGCCTGCTACACGACCGCCGAGGAGGTGGACCGATTGGTGGAAGGGGTGCGCCGGCTGGGGCGGTGAGCGGCCCTCAGGCGGGCGCGATCGAGGCCGGGACCCGCGGTGCCGGCGCGGCAACGGGCACGAGAGCCGCGTGGGCCTCAAGCGCCAGGGCGAGGGCCGACCCCGCGTCGCGGGCGAGACAGTTGAGATGGCCCATCTTCCGGCCGGGACGAGGCTGGGATTTGCCGTAGAGATGGAGCCGGACCCCGGGGCGGTGGAGCGCTTCGGCCCAGCGGGGCTCGCCGCCGTCCCAGAGGTCGCCGAGCAGGTTGATCATGGCGACGGGCGTGAGCAGCCGGGGCTCGCCCAGCGGCAGCCCGCAGAGCGTCCGAAGCTGCTGCTCGAACTGGTCCAC
>JBBRGH010000304.1:0-4307 GCA_038240915.1 Gemmatimonadales bacterium
AGACGCCCGGGTTGCCCGGATCTACACCGCCATGGCCTGGGTCCACCGTCACGATGTGCCCGGGACGGAGCCCGTTCGGCAGGCGGGCGGGCGGGGCCGCCCGCCCGGCCAGGGAGGTGGTCCGGCCGTGGAGCTCGACCAGCCGGGCGGCGCGGGCGTCCCAGCGGTAGCGGTCGCCCAGATAGTAGGGGAGGATCTCGGCGACGAACTGATAGGGCAGGAACAGGCTGTCACGGGCCATCGACGCGGCACCGGCGAGCGGCCGCAGCTGGTCGCTGAACTGGAACAGGGGCGCGCCGATCAGGAAGCGGAACGGCTGCTGGGAGATCACGACCTCGGCCCAGCCGCTGGGGGCGAGCCGGAGCTGTCCCTGCAGGGCCGCCACGAGGGGCGAGGCCGAAATGACCGGCCCGCCCGCCGCGTCGCGCCGCACGGACAGTCGGACATCGCCCGCGAGCGTGGCGATGGTGACCTCGCGCGGGAGGCCGCCGCCCGACAGCGTGAGGGCGAGGAGGAGGCCCGCGATCACCGCCGGCCCCGGATCGAGACGGCCCGCGCCGTCTCGCGTTCGACCGCGCGGCGCTTGAGGTCGTCCCGCTTGTCGTGGAGTTTCTTGCCGCGGCCGAGGGCGATGACCACCTTGGCGCGGCCGTTCCTGAAGTAGAGCTCCAGCGGGACCAGGGTGAGGCCCTTCTGCATGACCGCGCCGATCAGCTTCTCGATCTCCCGGCGGTGCAGCAGCAGCTTTCGGGTGCGCACCGGATCGTGGTTGTAGCGGTTCCCCTGCTCGTAGGGCGTGATGTTCATCCCGTCGAGAAAGACCTCGCCGTTCCGGAGCCGGGCATAGGCCTCCTTGATGGACGCCTGGCCATTCCGGAGCGACTTGACCTCGGTGCCGGTCAGCACCACGCCGCACTCCCACGTCTCGAGGATGTGGTAGTCGTGGGTCGCCTTGGGGTTTCGGGCGACGCTCTTCTTGCGCTCGTCTGGCGGGGAAGTCTCGCGGGTCACGTGGGCATTCCTAAGCAAAGGATAGGCCACCACTTCCGGAGGGTCAACCCGAAGAAAGCCGCGCCGGCCCGCGCGGGTTGATTCTGCCCTGGCAGAGCGGTAGCTTTGCGCCCTCGCCGAAGTGGTGGAACTGGTAGACGCGCTGCGTTCAGGGCGCAGTGGGCGCAAGCCCGTGCGGGTTCGAGTCCCGCCTTCGGCACTGGAACGGGTTCGGCACTGGAACGGGAAGGGGGCATGCCTCGCGGCGTGCCCCCTTTGCGCGTCCACGAGCGCCCGACTCGCGCGCGGGCGTCAGTACCGCGCCATCCCCGGTTCCACCTGCTCGGCCCACGCGTCGATCCCGCCCGCCAGGCTCCGCACCTTGCCGAAGCCCGCCCCGCGGAGGATCTCCAACGCCTTGAGCGAGCGCGCGCCATGGTGGCACTGGGTGACGATCTCGGCGTGCCCGTCGAGCTCGCCGAGCCGGTCGGGCAGCTGGCTGAGCGGAATCAGCCGGGCCCCGTCGATGTGGGCGATCTCCCATTCATGCGCCTCGCGCACGTCCACCAGCACCAGCTCGTCGCCCTTCCGATCGCGCTCGCGGCGGAATTCCTCGACGCCGATCTCCACGCCCGCGTAGTCGGGCTCCGCGCCGATCCCGCAGAAGGCCTGATAGTCGATCAGCCCGTGGATCGTCGGCGCCTCGCCGCAGATCGGGCAGTGGGGATCCTTCCGCAGCTTGAGCTCCCGAAACCGCAGCTTGAGCGCGTCGAACAGCACCAGTCTCCCGACCAGCGAGTCCCCCGCCCCAATGATCCACTTGATGGTCTCGAGCGCCTGGAGGGTCCCGATGATCCCGGGCAGCACGCCAAGCACCCCGCCCTCGGCGCAGCTGGGCACCAGTCCCGGCGGCGGCGGTTCCGAGTAGAGGCAGCGGTAGCACGGTCCCTCCTTGGCGTAGAAGAGCGAGGCCTGTCCCTCGAACCGGAAGATGCTGCCGTAGACGTTGGGCTTGCCGAGCAGCACGCAGGCGTCGTTCACCAGGTAGCGGGTCGGGAAATTGTCCGTCCCGTCCACCACGATGTCGTAGTCCCGAATGATTTCGAGCGCGTTCTCGGACGTGAGCCGGCCCTCGTGCCCGATGACGTTGACGTTGGGATTGAGGTCCAGCAGGCGGGCCCGAGCGGAATCCAGCTTCGGGTGCCCCAGCGTGGATGTGCCGTGGACGATCTGGCGCTGGAGGTTGGTCAGGTCCACCACGTCGAAGTCCACGATGCCGATGGTACCGACGCCGGCCGCCGCCAGGTAGAGCGAGAGCGGCGAGCCCAGACCGCCCGCGCCGATCGTCAGCACCCGCGCGGCCTTGAGCTTCCGCTGTCCCTCGACCCCGACCTCGGGCAGCAGCAGGTGCCGGGAGTAGCGCAGCACTTCGGCATGCGAGAGCTTGGGCAGCGCCGTGTCGGTGGCAGGGCTGCCGCCGGCGATGCTGGGGACGATCGTGAGCACGTCGCCCTCGGCCACGGGCGTGGCGATGGAGGCGAGCTGGCGGATGTCCGTATCGTTGAGATACAGGTTCACGAACGTCCGGAGCCGGCCGTCGTCCTGGACCAGGTGGCGCTTGAGCCCGGTGTGGGCGGCGAGGAGCTGGTCCAGCACCTCGCCCACGGTGTCCCCGGGGACGGCAACGGCATCGCGGCCGCCGGTGAAGTTGCGCAGCGGCGTCGGAATGGAAACGGTCACGGACATTCTCATACCTCGCTGAGGACGTCGAGGGACTCGGGAACCATCTCGGGGCGCTCGTCATCCAGCACCCAGCTGGCCAGGTCGGCGCCCCGACCACGGTCGATCCGAACGATCAGGTAACTGTACCACGGCCAGGCGTGCTCGGCATCGAAGGCCGAGGGCCGGGTGGGGTGATCCGGGTGCGAGTGATAGTAGCCCACGATCTCCTGCCCGGCGTCCTTCACCTCGCGCTCGAGCCGGCGGAGATCGTCGGGCGCGATGAGATAGCGGTGCGGGTCGTCGGTCCGGCGGTTGACCGCCGGCCAGAGCCTCAGCACCGCCTTGGCCGGCCCGGCCGCCGGGGTGCCCTTGCTCTCCACCCGTCCGATCAAGGCCCCGCAGCACTCGGCCGGATAGGCGGCCTCGCCGTGGCGCCGGATGGTCTCGGCGAGGGCGCCGGACAGCCGGAGGCTCATGACCCCTCCCAGCGATGCGGCTCGCTCAGGTAGCGGGCGCCGGTGTCGCAACCGACCGCGACCACGCAGGCGGACGGTTCGCGGCCGACGATGTCGATCGCCGCCGCCACCGCCGCGCCGGCGGACCACCCCACCAGGTAGCCGGCGCTCCGGGCCAGCCAGCGCGCGTGCTGGTCGGCGCGCTCGGTGGCGATCTCCGCCACGACGTCCGGCACCCGCGGATCGTACAGCGCGGGGGGCTGGCTGGTGGTGGCCAGGTGCTTGAGACCCTCGAGCCCGTGGTAGGGGGAATCCGGCTGCACCCCCACCAGCGTGACGGCCGGGTTCCGTTCCTTCAGGAAGCCACCGGTGCCCATCATGGTTCCCGTGGTGCCCATGGCCGCGACGAAGTGGGTGATCCGGCCGCTGGTCTGGGCCCACAGCTCGGGCCCGGTGGTCTCCCGGTGCGCCGCCGGATTGGCCGGGTTGCTGTACTGATCGGCGTAGAAGTAGCGCTCGGGCTCCGCCTCGGCCAGCTCGCGGGCGGCGCGGGCCGCACCCTCGGTGCCTTCCATCCGATCGGTCTCGATCACCTCGGCCCCGTACAGCTCGAGCAGCGCCTTCCGCTCGGGACTGGCATTGCCCGGCAGGCAGATGGTGACCGCCACTCCGGCCGCCGCGCCCAGCATGGCGTAGGCGATGCCGGTGTTGCCGCTCGAGGCGTCGAGCAGCCGGCGGCCGGGCAGCAGCCCGCGCCGGAGGGCGTCACGCAGGATGCTCCGGGCCGTCCGGTCCTTGACGCTGCCGCCGGGGTTGAGCCACTCGGCCTTGAGCCAGAACCGGCCGACGCCACCCGGCAGGTCTACCGGCAGGAGCGGCGTGTGGCCCACCGCCTGCCACAAGGCCGGTTCCCGGATCAAGGAGCGCTCGCGCACTGCCGTCATGCCGTGTCCCTTCGAGATGAACCCACAAACGACAAAACCCGGCCGCCGGGCCGGGCTGCGCGCATCGTCACGACGCGGCTAACTCGCGGAGGAGATCCCGACCAGCTCTTGAACATGGGGCTCCTGCTTCATCAGATCGGCGAGCGAAATGCTGCCGAGCAGCTCATCGACGCGCTGCTGGAGCGCGTGCCAGACG
>JBBRGH010000305.1:0-4277 GCA_038240915.1 Gemmatimonadales bacterium
AGATCTCGGCGGTCATCCGGCCGATCTTCTGGGCGATCGCATCGTGCTTCCCGATCGCCTGGCCCCACTGCACCCGCTCCGCGGCCCAGCGGCGTACGATCTCGAGCGCCCGCTTGGCGCCGGCCACCGCGGAGGCAGGCAGGGTGAGCCGGCCGGTGTTGAGGGTCACCAGCGCCAGCTTGAGGCCCTTGCCCTCGCCCCAGAGCACGTTGTCCACCGGCACCTTCACGTCGGTGAAGCGGATGATCCCGTTCTCGATCGCCTTGAGGCCCATGAAGTGGAGTCGCTGCACCACCTCCACGCCCGGCCACTCGGTTTCCACGATGAAGGCCGTGATCTTCCGGCTCCCCGTCCGCGCCATCACCACCATCAGCTCGGCCACCGTGCCGTTGGTGCACCAGAGCTTCTCGCCGTTGAGGATGTAATGGCTGCCGTCATCGGACAGAACGGCGGAGGTGCTCATGGCGGCCGGGTCGCTGCCGACGTTCGACTCGGTGAGGGCGAAGGCGCTGATCGCGCCCCGGGCGAGCCGGGGCAGGTACCGCTGCTTCTGCTCCGGCGTCCCGAACAGCTTGAGCGGCTGGGGAACGCCGATCGACTGGGCCGCCGAGAGCAGTGCGGTGAGGTTGCCGTCCACGCTGGTGACCATGCCGATGGCGTGGGTGTAGCCCGTCTGGCTCAGGCCGAGTCCGCCATACTCCTGTGGAATCTTGATCCCGAAGGCGCCGATGTCGCGGAGGCCCTGGATCACGTCCGCCGGGATCTTGCCCTCCCGGTCGATCAGGTCGCTGTCCACCCGGTCCACCAGGAAACGCTCCAGCCGTTCCATGAACGGCCGTGCGCGCTCGATGTCGGCCGGGTCCATGGCGGGGAAGGGATGCACCAGCTCGAGCCGGAAGGCGCCCTCGAACAGCTCCCGTACGAAGCTCGGCGCCTGCCATTCCTTCTCGCGGGCGCCTTCGGCGACCTCGCGGGCCTCCTGCTCGGTCGCGAGCTCGGTGCGGGGCGGCGTGACCGGGGGCGTGAGGACGTCAGTCATGGCTTGCGGTCTCGGTGAGGGTGGCGGCGGCGTGGGCGGAGAGCCCGCGCAATCCGTGCTGCACCAGGTCCATCACGTGCCGCTTCCGACGTTCGAGATCCTCGAGCGTCTGCAGCTCGACCCCGACCGCGGGCGCCACGGTCCGGGCGTGAATCAGAGGGAACCAGCAGAGCGAGATGATGCTGAGCAGCAGCTGGGCCGCGTCGCCCGACTCGGCCTCGTCGAGGCCCAGCTCGGCGCTGATGGCCGCCAGCGCCTCCTGGCCCGCCGAGAGGTGGCCGGCCCCGTCGAGCTGGGCGGCTCCGCTGAGAGCTTCGCGCTCGATCAGGCGGATGAAGTTGGGACGGGACGCCAGGAAGTCGAAATAATCGGCGACGGCGCCGGCCAGGATCGCCTCGGGCGCCTGATGGCTGGCGAGGGCGCGGGCCCGGCCGGCCCGGACCGCCTCGCGGACCTGGCTGAAGGCCCGATCCAGTACCGCCCGGTACAGCTCGGCCTTGCTGCCGAAGAAGTAACCGGGGGTGCCCCGGGAGACCCCGGCTGCGGCACCGACGTCGGTCAGGCTGGCGGCATCGTAACCCCGCTCGGCGAAGAGCCGCTCGGCCGCGTCGAGGATGGCGGCACGGGAGCAGTCGGCGTTGCGCTCCCTGTCCTTTTCGAGGCGGCGGGCCACGGGTGGTCTCCTCTGCGGGGGTGCTTGCTTGCTGTTCAGCAAGTTATTGAACTGCGACAGTTGCCGCAATCTCCCCGACACCGCGTTTCCCTTCGAAACCGACCGGCTGTGCAGGCGTTCGCTCCCGGCACAGCCGGCGGTGGCCCCCGGCTACGCGCTTCGCCGGGCCGCCACCAACTCCGGCTCCCTGCTCGCGGTCTGGAGGTAGGCATCGCGGGCCGCCGCCACCAGGCCGGCGGCGTCTGTCGGGGCCACCTTCCGGAACAGCGGCACGAACTGCTCCCACTGGGTCAGGATCCGGCGGGCGCGGGCGCTGGCGGTCTTTTCCTCGTGCTCCCGGATGAGGCGCTGCAGCAGCGCCCGGTCGGCCTCGTCCGGCAGGCCGACTTCGACCATGTCCTGGTTGACCCGGCTCTCGAAGGTGCCGGCCTCGTCGATCACGTAGGCGACCCCGTTCGACATCCCCGCGCCGAAGTTCCGCCCGGCGCGGCCCAGCACGACCACGATCCCGCCGGTCATGTACTCGCAGCAGTGGTTGCCGGCGCCTTCGATCACCGCCACCGCGCCCGAGTTTCGGACCGCGAAGCGGTCACCCGCCTGGCCGGCCGCGAACAGCTTCCCCGCCGTGGCGCCGTACAGGATCGTGTTGCCGATGATCAGATGCTGGTGCGAGGCGTCGGCAAAGGCCGCCCGCCGGAACGGTCGGATGATCAGCTCCCCGCCGCTCAGGCCCTTGGCCACATAGTCGTTGGCCTCACCCTCGAGCTCGAGGTGCATGCCCCGGCAGGTGAACGCCCCGAAGCTCTGGCCCGCGCTGCCGGTGAAGCGGAGCCGGATCGAACCGGCCGGGAGGCCGGCGTCGCCATGGCGCTCGGCGATCGCGCCCGCCACCCGGGCCCCGACCGTCAGATGGTGGTTGTAGATCGGGTAGCTGCCCGAGAACGGGAGCCCGCTCTCCAGATACGGCTCCAGGTCGGTCAGGATCTCCGCGTCGAGGGACACCACCCCGGGCCGGTCGTTCCGCGCCTCGGTCCGGCGGAGCACTGGGGGACCGCTCCGGGTCGGCACGTCGACCGTGGGTGTGGCCAGCAGGAGGGACAGATCCAGCATCTGCGCTCGCGGCACGTCCGGTCGCTCGATCCGCTGGAGCAGATCGTTCCGGCCAATCACCTCGTCGAGACTGCGGAAGCCCATGCCGGCGAGGAGCTGTCGCACCTCCTCGGCCAGGAGGGTGAAGTAGTTGATGACCTGCTCGGGCGTCCCCTTGAACTTGGCCCGCAGGTCGTCGCGCTGGGTGGCTATGCCGGTGGGACAGGTATTGAGGTGGCACTGGCGGGCCATGGCGCAGCCCATCGCCACCAGTGGGGCGGTGCCGAACCCGTACGACTCGGCGCCCAGCAGGGCGGCGATGACGACGTCGCGCCCGGTCTTGAGCCCGCCGTCGGTGCGGACCTCGATCCGGTGCCGGAGACCGTTCCGGACCAGCGTCGCCTGCGCCTCGGCCAGGCCGAGCTCCCAGGGGGAGCCGGCGTGCTTGATCGAGCTCAGGGGCGAGGCGCCGGTGCCGCCGTTGTGGCCGGCGATGAGGACGTAGTCGGCGTAGGCCTTGGCTACCCCGGCGGCGACGGTCCCGACGCCGGTCTCCGAGACCAGCTTGACGCCGACCCGGGCACGCGGGTTCACGGTCTTGAGGTCGTGGATCAGCTGGGCCAGGTCCTCGATCGAATAGATGTCGTGGTGCGGCGGCGGCGAGATGAGCGACACGCCCGGCACTGAATGCCGCAGGCGCGCGATCAGGTCGGTCACCTTGTGGGCCGGCAGCTGCCCGCCTTCGCCCGGCTTGGCGCCCTGGACGATCTTGATCTCCAGCTCTTCGGCGCGCGACAGGTATTCGGTCGTGACGCCGAACCGGGCGCTCGCGACCTGCTTGATCCGGTTGTCCGCCCGGTCGCCGTTGGCGAAGCCATGGTAGTTGTGCGGATCCTCCCCGCCCTCCCCCGAGTTGGAGCGGGCGCCCATCCGGTTCATGGCGATGGACAGCGTCGCGTGCGCCTCGGGCGAGAGCGCCCCGAGCGACATCGCCGAGGACACGAACCGGGTGCGGATCGCCTCGGCCGATTCGACCTCCGCCAGGGGCACCGCGGCCCCGTCGCGCACGGCCAGCAGGTCGCGCGGGCCCGCGGGCCGGCGGCCGGCGCTCTTGACCAGGAAGCCGCCATAGGCGTCGGAGCCGGTCGCCTTGACGGCCTGCTGCAGCGCCACCACGATCGGCGGCGCCCAGCCGTGGTCCTCGCCTTCCTTTCGGAAGCGCACCCGGCCGTGGTCGGGCAGGGACGCTGCCGCCTCGTCCCGGGGATACGCGGCCCGATGGCGGGCCAGGACATCCTCCGCGATCTCCTCGAAGCCGATCCCGCCGAGCGGCGACGCGGTGCCGGCGA
The DNA here is from genome assembly GCA_038240915.1 of Gemmatimonadales bacterium. GTDB lineage: Bacteria > Gemmatimonadota > Gemmatimonadetes > Gemmatimonadales > GWC2-71-9 > CAVVWJ01. Next base: position 4,151 of record JBBRGH010000305.1, read on the forward strand.
AGCAGGCGCTGATGACCTCGTGGCCCAGGCCCAGCACCTCGAAGATCTGGCCCCCGCAATACGAGCTCAGGGTCGAGATGCCCATCTTGGAAAGGATCTTGAGCAGGCCCTTTTCCGCTGCGGCGCG
>JBBRGH010000306.1:0-4264 GCA_038240915.1 Gemmatimonadales bacterium
CTCCTGCTCACCGTCGCGGCCGCGCTCGCGACCCGGGAGCTGTTCGACCTCGCTGAACGGCAGCAGATCCGGCCGGCCCGGATTCTCGGCCTGGCCTCCGCCGCCGTCGTTTCTCCCATCGCCTATCTCGCCATCAGTTCGCCCGCGGCCCGCGCGATGGTGCAGGCCGCCTGGCCCTATGCCGCCGCCGTCTGGCTGCTGGTGCTGCTCGGCTGGGCCCTGCTGGCCCGCGCGCCGGCCGAACGCCCGCTCGCCGCGGTCGCGGTTACTCTGCTGGCGGTGGGCTACACCGGGGCCCTGCCGGCCTTCCTGCTCGATCTCCGGCACCACGGGCACGGGCTCCGGAGCTGGGCCGGGGCGTGGCTGGTCTTTTTCCCACTGGTGGTCACCTGGGTCTGCGACACGGCGGCCATGTTCGGCGGCCGGGCCATGGGCGGCCCCAAGCTGGCGCCCACCGTGAGCCCCGGGAAGACCCGGTCGGGCAGCCTCGCCGGCGTGGTCGGCGGCCTGGCAATGGCCCCGCTGTTCGGCGCCGTCGTATTCCCCCGGGTCGGCGTGCAGGTGCCCCTCTGGCAGCTGGTGGTCATCGCCGCCGTCCTCGGCGTGATCGGGCAGGTCGGCGACCTGGCCGAGTCGCTGTTCAAGCGCGAGGCCGGGGTCAAGGACTCGAGCCACCTGATTCCGGGGCATGGGGGCGTCCTCGACCGGCTCGACTCGCTCTACTTCGTGATTCCCGCCGCCGCGGCGATGTACCGCGCCTTCGGGGTCGGCGGGTGAACGGGACCCGCGGCGTCGCCGTGCTCGGCTCCACCGGCTCGATCGGCCGGAGCACGCTGGCGGTTCTGGCCCGGCAGCGCGAGCATTTCCGGGTGGTCGCCCTCACCGGCGGCCGGAACGCGGAAGCGTTCGCCGCCCAGGTGGCCGAATGGCGGCCGGCCTTCGCCGGACTGGCCTCGGTCAACGGCGGAGCGGGGGCGGCGGCCGGCCCCGACGTGCTGCTCCGGGCGGCGACCCATCCGGACGTGGACGTGGTCGTGAACGCGGTCGTCGGTGCCGCCGGGCTCGACGCCACCCTGGCCGCGCTCCGCGCCGGCAAGCGGGTGGCGCTGGCCAACAAGGAGACGCTGGTCATGGCCGGCGACCTGGTGGCGCAGGCCGCCTGCGCCGGAGGGGGCGAGCTGATCCCGATCGACTCGGAGCACAGCGCGGTGCTCCAGTGCGTGAGCGGCCGCGACGCGGGCCTGGGCCGGCTGATCCTCACCTGCTCGGGCGGGCCGTTCCGCGAGTGGCCGGCCGAGCGGGTACGGCACGCCACGGTGGAGGAGGCGCTTCGCCATCCGACCTGGCGGATGGGGAACAAGATCACGGTGGACAGCGCCACGCTGGCGAACAAGGCGCTCGAGCTGATCGAGGCCCACCACCTCTTCGGGCTGGCCTACGAGGCGCTCGAGGTGGTGGTCCACCCCCAGAGCATCGTCCACGCGTTCGTCGAGTTCTGTGACGGCAGCGTGATCGCCCCGCTGGGCTTCCCCTCGATGGAGCTGCCGATCCTGTACGCCCTGACCCACCCGACCCGGCTGCCCGACACCGGCGTGCGGCGGTTCGATCCGGTGGCGGCGGGCCCGCTGACCTTCGAGCCGGTTCGAACCGACGTCTTCCGGGCCCTCGGCGCCGGGGTGTCGGCCGGGCGGACCGGGGGGATCTCGCCGGCGGTGTTCAATGCGGCCAACGAGGTGGCGGTCGCGGCATTCCTCGACGGGCAGGTTCCGTTCGGCCGGATCAGCGAGATCATTGAGGGCACGCTGGACGACCACGAGCCGGGCCCGGCGCCGTCGCTGCCGGCGGTGCGCGAGGCCGACCGCTGGGCGCGCGCCCGCGCGCTGGACTACGTACGCCGGACATGAGGGCATCGTGCTGACGACCGTGCTGTCGCTGATCGTGGTGCTGGGGGTCCTGGTCTTCGTCCACGAGGCCGGCCACTTCGTGGCGGCCAAGTGGGCCGGGATCTACGTGCACCGGTTCTCGCTCGGGCTGGGCTCGCCGATCCGGTGGCTCACCTTCCGCCGGGGCGAAACGGAGTACTCGATTTCCTGGCTGCCGCTCGGCGGCTACGTCAAGATGGCGAGCCGGGAAGAGGACGCCGGCAGCAGCGCGCTCGAGGGCGGCAGCGCCGAGGTCGTGGTGCCGCCCGACCGGGTGTTCGAGGCCAAGCCGGTCTGGAAGCGGATGCTCGTGATCCTGGCCGGGGTCACGATGAACGCCGTGTTCGCCTGGTTCCTGTTCACCTTCCTCGCCGCCAAGAACGGGCGGCAGATCGATCCGGTGACCAGCGTGGGCCGGGTGGTGGCCGAAATGCTGCCACCCGAGGCGGAGTCCTTCAAGACCATCCCGCCCGGCACCCGGATCCTCAGCATCAACGGCCGGCCGGTGAGCGCCTGGGACGAGATCGTCTCGGGCATCGCCAACGCGCCCGAGCCCGAGATCACCATCGCCCTGGAGGGCGGCAGGACGGTGACGGCGGCCATTCACCAGGACGCCCTCGAGCAGCGGCTCAAGGCCTCGCAGGCCCTGCAGCCCTTCCGGGCCCCGGTGGTGGGCCAGATCGTCCCCGGGCGGCCGGCGGCCCGGGCCGGGATTCAGGTGGGCGACACGATCACGGCCATCTCCGGGACCCCGGTCGCCCAGTGGTATGACCTGCTGGAGCTGATGCAGAAGCAGACCGGCCAGCCGCTGTCGGTCGAGGTCGGCCGGGCCGGGGGACGGCGCCGGTTCGCCATCACGCCCTACGTGGATTCGATCACCGGGGCCGACGGCAAGCCGCAGGCGATCGGCCGGATCGGGGTGGCCGTGGCGGGCGACTTCCGCTCGGAGCCGCTCAGCCTGGGCCAGGCGGCGGTCGAAGGCTGGCATGCCACGGTCGGGGCCTCGACCCAGATCGTCCGCACGGTTCGGGGCCTCTTCAGCGGCCGGATCTCCAAGCGGGAGGTGGGCGGCCCGATCCTGATCGGCCAGCTGGCCGGGGAGAGCGCCCGGATGGGGCTGGACGCGTTCCTCGGCTTCATGGCGCTCATCTCCATCAACCTGGCCGTGCTCAACCTGCTGCCGGTGCCGGTGCTGGACGGGGGCCAGTTCCTCTTCCTGCTGGCCGAGGCGGTGGTCCGCCGCCCGTTACCGCTCAAGCTGCGGGAACGGCTCACCATGGTGGGCCTGGTGCTGATCGTGCTGCTGATGGGGTTGGCGTTCTCGAACGACATCCGGCGGCTGTTCGGGGCGTAGGGCGAGCGGGGGTCAGGGATTTCGGCCCTTGTCCCCGGCCCCCACCCGGCTTATTGTACCGTGCTACAACGGATTACGACGCCAAACGCATAGAGGACCAGGGCAGCATGAGCTTTGACAAGCAGGCCGTTACGGCCAAGCACCAGGCGCACGAGGGCGATACCGGGTCGACCAAGGTGCAGGTGGCCTTGCTCACCGAACGGATCAATTCACTCACCGATCACTTCCGGACCCACCCCAAGGACCACCATGGGCGTCGCGGGCTCCTCAAGATGGTCGGCACCCGCCGCCGGCTTCTGACCTATCTCAAGCGCAGTGATCTCGCGACCTACCGCGCGCTGATCGAGCAGCTCGGCCTCCGTCACTAAGCACCGTACGCCAGCGAGGGCGTCCTGATCACGCATCGGGGCGCCCTCTGTGCATTGATGTGTCCGTCACGCAGCAAAGAAACCCGAGAAGAGAGAGAGAAGGTCGTGACCGTACAACGGATCGAGACCCAGTTCGCCGGACGTCCCTTCATGCTGGAGACCGGACGGCTCGCCAAGCAGGCCGCAGGCTCCGCGCTCCTCCGCTTCGGCGATACGATGGTGCTGTCAGCCGTCACCGTTTCCCCGAACATCTCCACCCTGCCGTTCTTCCCCCTCACCGTCGAATACCGCGAGAAGACCTACGCCGCCGGCAAGATCCCGGGCGGGTTCCTCAAGCGGGAGGGCCGGCCTTCGGACGACGAGATCCTGGCCGCGCGGCTGATCGATCGGTCGATCCGGCCGCTCTTCCCCGAGGGGTTCAAGAATGAAGTGCAGGTCTTCGTCACCGTCCTCTCGGCCGACCAGGAGAACGATGCCGACATCCTGGGCGTCGTGGCCGCGTCGGCCGCGCTGACCATGTCCACGGTGCCGTGGAACGGGCCGCTCGGCGCGGTGCGGGTGGGCCGGGTCGAGGGCAACTGGATCCTCAATCCGACCTTCCAGCAGCTCGAGTTCTCCAC
>JBBRGH010000307.1:0-4263 GCA_038240915.1 Gemmatimonadales bacterium
CGCCAGCCCGGCGACGGCCGGGAACGAGGCCGGCAGAGCGAACGCGCCGATTCTGGTGAGGCTGCCGTCGCGTTCGACGCGGAACGAGTTCACCGCGCGGGTCGCGGCGTTCGCGAAGCCGACGTCGATGACGTAGAGGAACTGGCCGTCGCGGCTGAAGTCCTGGTCGCGGGGTCCCTGGGCCTGGGCGGTACGGGCTGCCACCGCGGTGCGGAGCGTGAGCTCGCCGCTAGTCGCCAGGTTGTAGCTCGACAGCGTCCCGCTGCCGAAGTTCGTGATGTAGGCGTACCTCCCGTCGGCCGTGACGACCGTCCAGCAGACATCGGTCTCGGTGTCCGGTACGCTCGGGCTGACCACGTCGAAGCCGCCCGCGAGGCTGTAGGATGAGGCCGATGCCTGGCCCGGGGCCGCGTTGTGTGCCTCCGTCACCACGAGGATCCCATCCGAGCGGAAGGCGAACCCGAATGGCGTCTCCCCACTGGAGGGATGCATCGCCGGCAGGGCGCTCGCCAGGCCGTCGGCCCCCACCGCGTACGTGTCGATGATGCTGGTGGCTTTCTCGGTAACCACCAGCGTGCCGCCGTCCGGGCCGAACGATACCTGGGCGGGGGCGGGGGCGGTCGGATCGCCGGTGACGGCGGCGCTCAGCGGGCGGGTCGAGTTGGCGATGGGGCAGGTCACCGTCCAAGCTCAGCCTGAACGCCGTGATGTTGCCGGCGCCGCCGGCATTGAGGACGTAGAGCAGACTGCCGCGGAGGGCGAGGCTGAACGGCATGTCGCCGCCCGAGGCGATCCGGTCGGTGAGGCTGAGCCCGCCGGGCGTTACGGCGAAGACCGAGACCTCGTCGCTGCCGACATTGGTCACCAGGAGCCACCGGTTGTCGTCGCTCAGGATGACCGATCCCTGGGATCCGAGGCGGGGGATGCCCGTGCCGCTCCCGCCCGTGGCGAAGGTGCCCAGAAGACTGAGCTTCCCGTTCGGCGGGCGGCGATAGGCCACCACTTGGTTCTGGTCCGCAGCATTGGTCTGCACGTAGACGGCGCCGGTCGGGTTGCGCGGGGGGCGGGTCCGCGCCAGGGCGGCCGGAGACTCCGGTGACGTAACGTCCGAGCCGTCGTGGCAGGCGCCGAGCACGGCGGCGGCGAGCGTGCAGAGAGAAATCGCTTTCGTAATCATGCGTCGTAAACTCCTCACCGGGCGGCGATGGCCCGGCTGTGCGATGGTGGGAGGTCGGCCCACTTCCAAGCGGGCCGGGTCGACGATAGCTGGTCCCGTTTCGGGGGGCAGAGGGGTAAACGACACCGATCGGCTGACCGGTTCTCTGCGGGGCACAGGGATGCTGGAAGGGGTGGAACTCTGGCGAGGTAGCGTGGGGGCGGCCGGAGAGTCCGGCGACGTAACGTCCGAGCCGTCGTGGCAGGAGCGCCACCAGCTCGTCGTACACGATCTTGACGATCTGCTGGCCGGGCCGGACTTCCTTGAGCGCGGTGACGCCGATGGCCCGGGCCTGCACCCGCTCGAGGAATTCGCGCGTGAGGTCGAAGCTGACGTCAGCCTCGAGCAGGATCCGGCGGATTTCCCGGAGCCCCTCTTTGACCGCGTCTTCCGTCAGGACACCGCGTACAGTGAGCTTCCGGATCGTGTCGTTGAGTCTCCGGGCAGCTCTTCGAACATAAGCCCGTAAGCGCAACCGGCGGACGGTTTTGGACAAGCGGCCGGGGTGCGGTCGGCCCCCGGGCCGGTATAGCTTTCGGCGGCTCCAGGAGAACCGACATGACCGCGATCCCGCAGGTGGTCGACGCCGCAGCGAAGCAGGTCCAGCTCGACCGCATGAAGCGGCGGGCCACCGGCCTGCTCGTGCTCATGGGGGTGGTCTTCGTGGCGACCTGGCTGCTCGAGGCCGCCCACCCCTGGCTGGGCTACGTCCGGGCCACCGCCGAGGCTGGCATGGTGGGCGGGGTGGCCGACTGGTTCGCCATCACGGCCCTGTTCCGCCGCCCGCTCGACCTGCCGATCCCGCACACCGCCATCATCCCCAACCGGAAGGACCGGATCGGCCGCAGCCTGGGCAACTTCGTCCAGAACAACTTCCTCTCGCCCGAGGTGCTGGGGGCCAAGCTCCGGGCGGCCGCGCTCAGCCGCCGCGCGGCCGAGTGGCTTCGCGAGCCCGAGCACGCGCGGCTGGTGGTCCGCCAGGCGGCCGGCGCGCTCCGGAGCGCCACCGCCGTGGTCCGGGACGACGACGTCCACGCCTTCCTCGAGCGGAGCGTGATCGAGCCGCTCAAGCAGCGGCCGATCGCCCCGGTGCTGGCGAGCGGGCTCAGTCTCCTCACCACCAACGACCGCCATCAGCAGCTGCTCGACCGGGTGGTGCACGGCCTGGCGCAGCTGCTGGCGGAGAACGAGGAGCTGATTCGCGACCGGGTGCGGGAGGAGAGCCCGTGGTGGCTGCCCGGCTTCGTGGACGACAAGCTGCACGACCGGATCGTGGACGGGATCGCCCGGACGCTCTACAGCGTGAGCGCCGATCCCACGCATCCGCTCCGGCGCCAGCTCGACGAGCTGCTGACGACCTGGATCGGGCAGCTGCGCGACTCGCCCGAGATGATCGCCCGGGCCGAGACGCTCAAGCAGCAGGTGCTGGACAACCCGACCAGCGACCGGCTCACCGAGTCGCTCTGGCGCGAGCTCAAGCAGGTGCTCGACCGGCAGGTGGCCGCCGCCGAGCAGGGCGCTCCGGGCGGGCTCGAGCGCGGCCTCTCCGCGCTGGCCGAGGCGGCGCTGGGCGACGAGGCCCTGCTGGCCAAGATCGACGAGTGGATCATCGGCGCGGTGCTCCGGATCGTGGAGCAGCACCGGCACGAGGCTGGGCAGCTGATCGCCACCACCGTCAGCGCCTGGGACCCGGACGAGACCTCGCGCCGGATCGAGCTGCAGATCGGACGCGACCTGCAGTTCATCCGGATCAACGGGACGCTGGTGGGGGGGCTGGTGGGGTTGCTGCTGTACACACTGACCCAACTGGCGGGACACGGGGGCCGGTAGCCCCGCCGACGGCTACCGCACCTGCGGCAACGCCTTCCACCGATCCCAACCCTCCGGCGCCAGCACATAGCGCAGGGCGGGCTTGCCCGCCACCGTCGCCGGCTCGAGCGCGGATCGGTAGCCGGCCCGTGCCGTCCGCCGGAGCGCCGGCCCGGCGGTCCGGAGGAAGCCATCGGCCGAGCGCTGGTCGTCCCACGCCACATACCACACCAGGGCCGGGCCGCCCGGCGCATCGTAGACCCGGTAGCGGTCGCCCCCCCAGCCGATCGGCACCACCGTCTGCACGTCGTCCGACCCCGCCAGCACGGCCAGGAGGACCCGGATCTCGTTCTCGCCCAGGGCGTCCTCGTGCATCACCCGGGCGCCGCTGTCGGGCGCGAAGGCGAACGCCACCGGCACGTCGCCCCGGGCGTAGCGGCCGGGATGGAGGATCTGCTCGGTGGAGACCGGCATCCGGGGGCCGAAGGGGACGGTGTCCTTGGGGCCGTCGGTCTCCCACCAGTGCATGAACTCGGCGCCGTCGAGATAGGGGAAGATCAGCGCCTCGCGCACCACCAGCGGCGCCCGGGCGAACACCGGCATGGCCGACTGCTGCTGCCGCACCTGGTCGCGGTAGAGGTCCCAGAACTGCGGCGTCTGGGTGACGCCCTGTCCGGGGGCCAGCACCTCGATCGAGGCGAGGGTGGCCTGGCCCTCCAGGATGGACTGCGCCGCGGTCAGCCGGTCGTTGCTGGCGGTGGCCTTGAGGATCGAGTCGAGCGGCAGGTACTGGCCCTGCAGAGCGTGCACCATCTCGTGCGCCAGCACCAGCCGGAGCTGCGTCCGGTCAGCGCCGGCCACGCCGAACAGCATGGACGAATCCGGGTCGTAATAGCCGGCCACCTGCTCGGTATAGAGGTCCAGCAGCAGGCCGTGGAGGGTGAGCGTGTCGGGCAGCATCCCGAACAGCCGGTAGGCGGTCTCGAGCCCGTGCATCCGCTCGGGCGGCAGCTCCTCATCCAGCTTGGCCACCAGATAGGCCCGCACCTGCTCCCGGGAGCGGAGCGCCGACCGGGGCGGTGTCCGGAAGGTCAGGCCCGAGGCCCGCTCCACGGGCACCCGCAGGCTGTCCACCAGCCGGGCGAGCACCGCGTCCTCCCCGGCCCCGCGCGCCTGGCCGCGACAGTCCGCCAGGCCGAGCACCACCGCCGCCAGCACCACCAGCGCCAGCACCCGCC
>JBBRGH010000308.1:0-4254 GCA_038240915.1 Gemmatimonadales bacterium
ACTGAGTGGCACTCGACCGCTGAGCAGACCAGAATCCAGAACGGCTGGCGGTTTGCGCAGGCCTGTTTCTCGATTGACGGCGCGCCGGTCTGGGGCGGACGGATGATCGTCAACGACCCCGGCGACTGGAAATACGACCACTGGGCCGGCCAGATCGGGACGATCAACCTGGAGGCCGAGGGCGACTACGGCTGGCTGACCGACCGCAAGGCCGAATTGAAGAACGTTCCGGACAACGAGGACGAACCGATCTCGTCATCGCTGACCCAGATCGTGATTGACGCGGTCGAGAGCCTCGGCGGGATCATCGCGCGGAACTACGCGCGGGTAACCCGGACGGCGGTCTCCGTCACGCTGCGCGACGATGACAAAAAAGCCTGGCTCGACCACATCGGGGAGGGGATCAAGTCGGCCAGCGCCTCGGGGAGCGAACAGTACTTCGCGGTCTACTTCCGCGAGGACGGCGTGATCCTGCAACCCCGCGACACCGGCCCGGCGCTGTACCGCGTCTCGGTCAACGACACCGGCCTGCGCTTCCCGTGGCGAGGTCGTGAGTATGCGAATCATGGCGTCGGGCTGGCGTCCGGCGAGGGCGGGCAGTTCGCTTACGAGATCGGCGAGCCTGACCCGGTCGGGACGGCCCGCCACCATGGCGTCTCGCGCTGGCGGGCAGTGACCTATGGCGACGTGGGACGGGACGGCGCCAGAGCTGGCATCACGAGCTACATCGGCCAGCACCGCGACCCGCGCGCGCTGTCCAGCCGCGCCCACCTGACGCCGGAGGGCACGGAGCTGTGGCCGATGATCCAGACGCGGGAGGGGCGCTGGGTCGAAGCCTGGCGGCTGCGGTCGGGCGACCGGGTCGAGTTCTACGACCTGTTGCCCGAGGACCCCTACCTGAACGAGGCGGGGCGCGTGTACACGGTGGCCTACACCGAGCTTGCCATCGACAGCGGCAGCTTCGACTTCGAGATCGATAGCAGGCCGATCTACTCGCGGCACTGGGAGCGGCCCGAGCAGATCGCGGTCGAACGCTCCCGCTCCGATCCGGGCAGCCCCGGCAGCACCGTGCTGTCGGCGGTGACGAGCGGCACGATGGACATTCCCAGCAGCCCGACGCCGGTCAGCACGATGGGCGACAACGGCGTGTTCGATTTCTACGCCGACTCCACGCGGTACTACAAGATCGAGTTGGGCGGCAAGATCACCACGGGCACGGGCACGGGGCGCTACTTGCTGGGCTACGACCTGAACGACGACCCGCCGGGCGACCAGAACACCCACGGCCGGACGGCACGCGGCCGGGCGGACGAGGCCCAGTCCGCGCCGCGCGACGTCCACCGGACGTTCCGGCGCCGCCTGGAGCGCGGCTGGCAGCGACTCATGGTCTGGGCCGACCAGGGCTGCGGCGGGGCCACGCTCGAAACCGCCAGCCTCGTCGTGACGAAGGCGACATGATGATGCGCCACCTGGCCACCGCGCTCGCGGTCCTGTTGCTGATCGGCACGCAGTGGGCAACGCCCGCCCGCGGCGTCGAGCGGCCCTTCCACGTGCAGGGTGGCCGCCAGACCGAGCAGGAGATCCCCAGCGGCCGGGACACCCCGATTGCCTGGGACCGGATCAAGCGCGGCGACTTCCCACCCCGTGAAGGATCGAACTCCCCCGGCGGCGACGACTGGCCCGACGTGTGGGGCGCGGTCTCCGACGATCGGACCGAGATCACGATGCCGACCGGCGACCACATCATCACGACCACGGCGACGTTTGGGCCGAGCGACCGAGGCCGCCGCAAGGGCAAGATCGAGAAGTTCGACAGCGACCACGGCTGGATACCGATCGGCGACCTGGACGAGGTCAACGCCACGAAGGGCGGCGAGACGACGATCAACGGCACCGCCTGGGCGCGGTCGGACGGCACCGAGCGGATACGGGTCAGCGTCTGGCAGAACAGCGGGCGGGTGCTGGGGCTTTCCAGCGAATGGTATGAGACGCAGATAAATGTTGTCAGGATGGAGCGCTGATGAACTCCTGGTCGCACTGGTTGAGCCTCTTCAGCGCCGGCGCACACCTCACCATCGGGCTGCCGGAGCTTCTGAAGATCGGACCGCGTTTCGTGCCGCCGTCCTGGCTGCTGATCTACTCGCTCTTGCCGGGCTGGGAGTGGCTGTATCCCGCGCTCTTTGTGCTGACCGGCCTCGTCGCTGCCATCGGCGGCTGGCACCCCGTCGCGCTCCGCCTCGCGTTCCGCCTCAGCAGCATCGCGTTTCTGCTCTGGGGGATAGCCGGAATCTACGCCTGGCACGCCGCCCTCGGCGGCAACATCCCCGGCTCGGCCGCGAATCTGTACATCGCCGGCGCCGCCTGGGTGCTGGCCCATTACGTCTCGATTGGCGAGCGGTCCAACCGGATCGATAAGCAGGTGGCGCGCCTGGGCGAGCAGGTCCGCCAGGCAGGCGAGAGCAGCAAGGCGGATGCGCCATGAGCCAGTCGCCGATAAATGGCGGGAGTGGGCCGCCGGACTGGGGCGTCATTGGCGGAGCTCTCGCCACCCTGGCGGGCATCGTGGCGGCGGTCGTCGCGGGGATTCGGAGTGCCGTCAAAGAGCAGAAAACCGAGCGCCAGCAGGCTGCCGCGGCCCGCGATAAGTCGTCCATCGACCATGCCACCCTGACGCTCGACAGCGTGTTCAGGCTGGTCAACGAGCTTCAGGGGGAAGTTGCTCGGAAAGATGACGAAATCACCAGAGTCGAGACGTGGTTCGTGGCACGACAGAAGCATCTTGAGGATCGGATCGTGATCCTCGAAACCGCCAGCGCGGGGCACGTCGCGCTGATCGAGAAGCTTGAGCGCGAGATCCGCGACTTGAAGCGTGCTCAGGGGACCGCCTGATGCGAGAGCGTTTCGACCGCCTGACGAACACGATCACCTGCGCGGTCGGCTCGCCCTGGGCGCTGCTGCTGGCCGTGGCGGCCGTGTTGCTGTGGGCGGCCTCGGGCCCGGCTCTTGGGTTCTCTGAAACCTGGATGCTGCTGGTTAATACTGGCACTACGATCTGCACGTTCCTCGTCGTGTTCGTCATTCAATCCAGCCAGAACCGTGACGGACACGCCATCCAGTTGAAACTTGATGAGCTGATCCGCTCGCACGAGGAGGCTCGGAATGAGTTTCGCGGGGCCGAGACGCTGCCCAGGGCTGAGGTCGACCGGTTGGAAGAGGAGGGCTGATATGGCGAGCTTAGACACGCTCAGGCACCGGCAGCAAGAGGAGGCCGAGGCGGTGGTCGCCGCGGCGAAGTTGTTGGGCACTGTGCGCGACCCGAAAGAGGCGCGCGAACTGCGGGACGCCATCGTGGATGGTGTCGGTCACGCGGTGAAGAACTGCGAGATCATCTACAGCGAGGAGGGGCCGTAGCCGTGAGCCTTCGCGGTCCAGTGGCACGAGGCTTTCGCTGCCCGAACTGCCTGGAGCGACCGCAGGTGGTTTACGTGGGGGGTCCGTTCGCGGACTACGCCTGCGAGCCGTGCCGTAAGCTGGTGCGGCGGGCGGTGGAGCCGCTGATGGTTTTCAGGCGGGCCGGGTGAGCCTGGTAGCGCGCATGGAATGCCCGGCCGGCCACCATTTGTTCGAGCGCGCGGGGCTGGTGTGCGGCGGCCCACCGGCGGGCTGCCACCACCACGACAACTACTGCACGCTCTACCGCTGTAGCGTGTGCGGCGTGCCGTGGTGTGGGTATCACCGCTCGTACGGCTGCGCGTGTTTGGAGGATGTGGCGTGAGCGCAGAACTCGGGGTGAACACGGCATCGGATGGGCGTTTCGCACCGGCCGATCTTGCGGCCTGCGGTGCGAAATGGGCGCGCTTCGTGGCGCTGCCGAACTTTGACCTCGGCTGGTACGTGGACCAGTGCCGCGCGAATGGTATGAAGGTGCTCCTCGTCATCGCTCGCGAGAGCCTGGTCGGAACGTACGCCGCAACCGCCGCGTACTACCGGACGATGTACAGCCGCGTGAACGCCCTACAGGTCGGGAACGAATCTGATCATGTTAGCGGTTCGAGCTGGGATATCACGCCCGCCAAGCTGAACGAGCTGCTCCGGGCCTTCCGCACGCTCTGGCCCGAGTATACGTTGGTCGGACCCGGACTGGTGAGCGGGCAGCCGTCGTACCTCGACGGTGTTGACTTGGGCCTGGTGGATGCTATGGCGGTGCACCCCTATGGGCAAGCCACCCCGGACTTCCCTTCACCGTGGGGATTC
>JBBRGH010000309.1:0-4250 GCA_038240915.1 Gemmatimonadales bacterium
GGGAACTGCGTCGCACGCTCTATCTCAACACCAGCGGTTCGGGGGGGTGGAGCAAGGTGGGCGACAGGCTCTACGGCACCCGGGACTATGGGGCCGCCGTGATGTACCTGCCGGGGAAGATCCTGTATGTCGGCGGCGGCCGGACCACCGCCAGCGCCGAGACGATCGACCTCAACCCCAACGTCGCGACGCCGGTGTGGCAATGGACCGACTCGATGGCGTACCCTCGCCGTCACCTGAACGCGACGATGCTGCCGACTGGCGAAGTGCTGGTGACAGGGGGCACCAGCGGGACCAGCTTCAACGAGCCGAGTCTGGGCGTACACGTGGCCGAGATCTGGGACCCGACCACCGGGGTCTGGAGCCAGCTCGCGAGCAATGCCGTCAATCGCGGCTACCACGCGACGTCGATCCTGCTGCCCGACGGTCGGGTGCTGCACACCGGGAGCGGCGATGCGCTGGACGAGAACGGCAGTCCCTATCCCGACCAGCGGAACGGCGAGCTCTTCTCGCCGCCCTACCTGTTCAAGGGGCCGCGCCCCGTCATCACCAGCGCGCCGGCCACGCCATTCTACGGCGCCGACATGGTGGTGAAGACCCCGACGCCGGCCGCGATTGCCAAGGTGAGCATGATCGCCATCGGCTCGGCGACCCATGCGTTCGACGCCAATCAGCGCTTCACGTGGCTCAGCTTCACCCGCACCAGTACCGGCGTGACGGTCAAGCTGCCGAGCTCGAAGGTGATCGCGCCACCGGGGTACTACATGCTCTTCCTGCTGGATGGAAACAACGTGCCGTCGGTGGGACGGATCATCCGGATCCACTAGCCCGGCCGGCGGCGGAGAGCTTCCCGATCTCGTCGTCGAGGTGCTGGCGGAGCTTGTCCACGGCTTCCCGCACCCGGGGATTGGTAAGGCTCGGCAGCGACTGGTCGATCGCCTGGCGCACCTGCCGATGGTGGTCGAGCACCAGCGAGTTGAGTGCCCGGGCCCCGGCGGCCGAAGGGAGGGCCGCGATCTGATCGGTCCGCCGGGCCGCGCCTTCCGGTGTTCGCGGGTGATAGCGCTCGCCGAACTCCGTCTGCAACAGGTTCAGCAGCCGGCCCTTGTCGGCATCCTCGTGCCGGTCGCCCTGCCAGGCCTTGCCCCGGGCGTCGCCGCCCCTCGGCGCGCCGGCCAGTTTGTCCATGACCACGTCGAGCTGCTCGTAGTCGTCCACCAATCGCTCCAGCAAGGCGACGTCCGGCACCGTGCGGGCGCGGTCGCCCTGGCGGGCGCGGTCGTCGCCGAAGAGCGTCGAGTCGGCCAGGCCGGACTCGGGAGCGGCCTCGCGCTTCGAGTCGCCGCTCCGGCAGCCGGCGGCCAGCGCCACCCCCAGCAGTACCAGCCGCGCGGGGCTCACGCGCGAGCCCGCGTGCGGCGCGGGCGTCCGGCCGCGATTTCGTCCATGGTCCGTCCGGTGGTCACCGACGTCAGATACTCCTCCACCACCTCGCTGCCCGGTTCGGCGGCGTTGTCGCGGTGCTTGATCAGGAGCCACTGGGGCTTCCGAGGATCGCCCCGGCGGGTCCGCACCAGCACCCAGGAGCCGGTCAACCGCTTGCCCTTGAGTACCACCTTGAAATCCCCCTTGGCAAAACCGCGGCGGAGCTCCTCGACCGGATCATCCGCCTCCTCGCCGCCGTAGCTGTAGGTCCCTCGATCCCAGATCATCACCGTCCCGCCCCCGTACTCGCCCTTGGGAATGGTGCCTTCGAACGCGTTATAGTCGATGGGATGGTCCTCGACCTCCATGGCCAGCCGCTTCACCGCGGGGTCGAGGCTCGGTCCCTTGGGCACCGCCCAGCTCTTCATCACGCCGTCGAGCTCGAGCCGGAGATCGAAGTGCAGATGGCTGGCCGTGTGCTTCTGGATGACATAGGCCAGGGCGCGTCGGCGCGGGCGCCGGGTGCCGCGGGGTTCGACGGTGCGGGTAAAGTCACGTTTGCGGCGGTACTCCGCCAGCTTGGGGGACTTTTTCATGGTGCAAGGTCACGCTGGGGGACCGGCGACCGCGGTGGCGGTGGTCACCGACCGGCCGGCGCCTAGAAGGTGGCTCCGATGGAGAAGTGCAGGTGCAACCGGCGGGCCCCGGAGGTCGGAGCGTCCACGATCGGCGTGCCGTTGGTCAGCGCTGTGAGCACGTCCTGGGGCGACCGGAGGTCGAGCGGCGACGGGTTGAGCTTGTAGCCCACGGCCACCTGAATCGCGCCGACGACCGTGGTGTAGCCGATGCCCACGCCGACCGCCTGATAGAAGGCGTCCTGGTCGATCACCCCGGCGTTGAGCGCGAAGCGCTGGTCCGGGACCCAGATGCGGCCGCCATCGTAGAACAGGTAGGGCTGGAACTTCTCGCCCAGGCCCGGCGCCGGGAAGTGCAGCTCCACACTGCCCACCAGCCGGGCGAGGCCGCCGATCGGCGTGTAGCGGTCGGCCGTGGCGACGGTGCTGTCGCCGCTCTGCCGCAGCTGCACCTGGGGCAGCTTGGGGCCGACGAGCAGCGTGCCCCAGCCGCGGACGTCGCGGCTGCCCCCGGCCGTGAAGGTGACGTCACGGAGTTCGAGCAGGGAGACGAAGGGCGACTCGCCGGCCGCGGCGTCGACGCTCCGGCCCCGGGGGTAGATGCGGCCCGCGCCGCCGCGGACCGTAAAGCCGATGGTCCGGGTGACCGGCAGGTAGGCGGTCGCGCCGAGGTCCATCAGGAAGTATTCGCTGGTGTTGAAGCCGGGCAGCGTGGTCTCGATCCTGGGCCGAATGACGTAGCCGCTCCGCGGGCTGGCGATCCGGTCGAGCCGGCCGTACGTCCCCTCGAGCGAGAGCGCGCTCCGGTTGCGGGTCGCGTCCAGGGTGCCCGCCGTGACGGGGTCGGCCAGGTTGAGCAGCGGCAGGTAGTCCTCCGGCGGCAGGTCCGAGCCGATGCCGTAGTCGTACACCCGGCGGTGTGAGATCGTGTAGCCCAGCGACAGCGATCGGAGCGGGGCGGGGGCCCAGACCAGCGAGCCCTCGAAGCCGACGCCCCAGCTCCGGTCCCGAAGGTCGCTCCGGTACTCGACGAACGGGCCGCCCGCGAGCGACAGGTGCCGGTCGCCGACGTAGGGCTGGAACGCGGTCAGGTTGAGCCGATAGAGCTGCTGGGAGGGACTCTCCAGCGCGGCAAGGCCGGTCTGCGCGGTGGCCCCAGCGTTGAGTGTCCGAAGACCGTTGAGCCAGCTCCGGTCGGTCCAGGTGATCTGCGAGGTGAGGCCGCCGCTGGAGAGAAATCCGGCCTCGCCGCGGACCAGGTAGCGCTGGGCCTCGGTGACGTTGACCATCACGACGACGCTCGAATCGTTCGCCGAGTCGCGCGGCACGTCCACCGCCGCCAGCCGGATGATGTCCATCTGGCTCAGCTGCTGGCGGCCTTGCTCGATGGCGCGGGCGTCGTAGCGATCGCCGGCCTTGACCGGCAGCTGGCGGACGATCTCGCGCTGGGGAATGGTGGTGTTGCCGGTGACCTCGACCCGCCGCACCCGGGCACGGGTGCCCTGATCGACCTGCACCGTGAGCCGGGCCCGGTTGGCGGCGCTGTCCACCTCCGCGAGCGTGCGGGCGGACGCGAATGGGTAGCCGTGGCCGCGGAACCACCGGATCGTGCTGTCGGCCAGGGCCCGGCGCTCGTCGTCCCCCGTGCGGCCCAATCGTCCCTGCTCGGTGCGGACGAACCGCCGCCAGCTTCTCCCCAGCTCGGCCGGCAGCTCGAGCGCGCCGCGCTGGCCGGCGAACTCCAGCCCCGCCGCCTCGAGCGGTGGACCCTCGACGATCACGTAGGTCACCGCCACCAGGTCGGGATGCGCCTGGTAGCGGGCCGTATAGTCCACGTCAGCCTTGGGGAACCCGGAGCGTTGGTAGTAATGTCGCAGGCGGACGGCGTCGCGGGCCATCTCGGTGGGGTCGAACGGATGGGCGCCCACCGGCGGGACAAAGGGGATGAAGCTCAGGAGCCGGCGGACGCCGACCAGGCTCCCCTGGCCGGTGAGCGCGATCTTCTGCCGCAGAATCGCCGGATCGAGCGACGACTTGTCCTTGAACTCGAACTCGACCGAGCGGACCTGGGTCTTGGGCCCGACCCGGCTGAGCGCGTCCTGGGCTGCGAGCGGCACCGCGACCGCGAGCGCGATCAGCCCGAGTGGGGCCAGCACGCGCACCGCGGCGCCGAGGTCAGTACGCACGTCT
>JBBRGH010000310.1:0-4247 GCA_038240915.1 Gemmatimonadales bacterium
CTACCGCACGATCTGGGTCCGGCTCAAGGACGCCGACGGCCACGAGGGCTGGGGCGAGGCGGCGCCATCGCGTTTCTACGGCGAGACCGCCGAGACAGTGCTGGCCGCGCTCAACGTGTACGTGGCGGGCATGCCCGAGGATCCCTTGGACCTGGAGGAAACCGAGCGCCGCTGGGCCGGCCAGCTCCGGGGGAACGCGTCGGCCCGCGCGGCGCTCTCGTCCGCGTTGCACGATCTCGTCGGCAAGCGGCTCGGCGTGCCGCTGTACCGGCTGTGGGGACTCGATCCGGCCAGGGCTCCGCGCTCCACGTTCACCATCGGGCTCGACACGCCGGAACGGATCCGGCTCAAGGTGGGCGAGGCGGCGGAGTACCCCATCCTCAAGATCAAGCTCGGCACCGAGCGCGACGTAGAGATCCTGCGTGCCATCCGGAGCCTGACCGACAAGGAGCTCCGGGTGGACGCCAACTGCGGCTGGACCGTGAAGCAGGCCATCGCGATGCTGCCGGTCCTGCAGGAGTTCGGGGTGACCGTGCTGGAGCAGCCGCTGCCGCCCGAGCAGATCGCCGGGCTGGCCGAGATCTCCCGCCGGGCCACCATCCCCATCATCGCCGACGAGAGTTGCTGCACGGCCGAGGACATTCCGCCGCTGGTCGGCGCGGTGGACGGCATCAACATCAAGCTCGCCAAGTGCGGCAGCCTCCGCGAAGCGATCCGGATGATCGCGGTGGCCCGCGCGCACGGCCTGATGGTGATGGTCGGCTGCATGATCGAGAGCTCGCTCGGCATCACCGCGGCGGCGCATTTCACCCCGCTGGTGGACATCGTGGATCTGGACGGCGCCGCGCTGCTGGCCAACGACCCGTTCACCGGCGCTGGCATCGGCGGCGGCCAGGTGACCCTGCCCGACGGTCCTGGGCTCGGCGTCCGGACGAGATGACCGAGCGCTTCGCCCAGGTCGCCCTCCCGCTCCCGCTCGCCTCCCCGTACACCTACCGCATTCCCGAGACGCTGGGCGACCGGGTGGTCCCCGGCGCCCGGGTGGTCGTGCCGGTGCGCCGGCGCGAGCTGATCGGCATCGTGGTCGAGAACGAGGTCCCGGCGCCCGAGGCGGCCGCCCGCGACGTGCTCGCCGCCCCCGACGACGAGACCGCCATTCCCGACGGCCTGCTGGAGACGGCGCGCTGGGTGGCCGGCTACTACGGCGCGCCGCTCGGTCTCACCCTCAAAGCGATGCTCCCGGCCGGCATGTGGGGCGAGTCCAGCGTGGTGGCGACGCTGGCCCGCGGGAGCGCGGTGCCGGGCGGTCTGGCGGGCGAGGTCGCGGCCTGGCTGGAGCGCCGGGGCGGCTCGGCCCCGGTCAGCACGGCGGCCCGTGCCCTCAAGCGCCCCCTCTGGGACGTACTCGACCGGATGGCCCGGGTCGGGGCGGTGGTGTTGCGGGTGGAGCCGCCGGACACCGATGCTGCGGCCCTGACCGAGCGGGTCGCCAGTCTGGCCGCCGATCCGCCGACGCTGCTCGAGCGCGACGACCTCTTCCGCCGGGCGCCGAAGCAGCGGCGGCTCTACGAGGCGCTCGAGCAGCTCGGCGGCAGTGCGTTGGTGCGCCACGTGATCGGACAGCTGGGGTTCACGCCGACGGTGCTCCGGGCCCTCGAGCGGCGCGGGCTGGTCCGGATGGGCGATGCCGAGCGGGTCCGCGATCCGTTCGCGGACTTCCCGGCGGTGCCGCCTCCGACCAGCCTCACCGCCGACCAGCAGACCGCGCTCGCCGCCGTCCAGGCGGTGGCCCCGGGCGACGGGGCAGTGCTGTTCGGCGTGACCGGCAGCGGCAAGACCCTGGTCTACCTCGAAGCGGTGCGCCGGGTGCTGGCGGCGGGGCGTGGCGCCATTGTGCTGGTGCCGGAGATCGGGCTCACGCCGCAGACGGTGAGCCGGCTCCGGGGCGCCTTCGGGGACCAGGTCGCCGTGCTTCACAGCGCGCTCTCCGACGGCGAGCGCGCCGACGCCTGGCGCCTGCTCCGCCGGGGCGAGCGCCGGGTGGCCGTGGGAGCCCGCTCCGCCATCTTCGCACCGGTGCGCGATCTCGGCATGATCGTGCTGGACGAGGAGCACGAGGCCAGCTACAAGAATGGCGAGACCCCCCGCTACCACGCCCGCGAGGTGGCCGGCGTCCGCGCCCGGATCGAGGGCGCGAGCCTGATCCTCGGCAGCGCGACGCCGTCGCTCGACACGATGGAACAGGTCAACCGGCGGTTCCGACTGCTCCGGCTGCCGCAGCGGATCGGCGCCCGGCCGCTGCCTCCGGTCGAGCTGGTCGACCTCCGGGTCGCGCCCAAGGTGAGCGGGACCGGCGGGATCGGCTGGTCGGAGGCGCTCGATGCGGCACTGGAAACCATCCTGGCGCGCGGCGAGCAGGCGCTGCTGCTCCTCAACCGGCGCGGGTTCGCGGCCTTTCTCCAGTGCCCGGACTGCGGCGAGGTCTGGCAGTGTCCCCGCTGCAGCATCTCGCTCACGGTCCACTCATCGCCGCCCGGCCTCCGCTGCCACTACTGCGGCCACGAGGAGCCGCTGCCGGTCAGCTGCCGCGCCTGCGCCAACCCGGTGCAGCAGATGCGCGGCTTCGGCACCCAGCAGGTCGAACGGTTGCTGGCCGAGCGCTATCCGGCGGCGCGCCTCGCCCGGATGGATCTCGACACCACCAGCACCAAGTGGTCGCACCAGCGGATTCTCGCCTCGGTGGACGCGGGCGAGGTGGACCTGCTGCTGGGAACGCAGATGATCGCCAAGGGACTCGACTTTCCCAATGTGACCCTGGTGGGGGTGGTGGACGCGGACACGGGGCTCTACCTGCCCGACTTTCGCTCGGCGGAGCGGACGTTCCAGTTGCTGGCGCAGGTGGCGGGACGGGCGGGGCGGGGACCCAAGGGGGGCCGCGTGCTGGTGCAGACGCGGCATCCGGCGCACCATGCGCTGGTCTGGGCCGCCCGGCACGACACCGAGGGGTTCCTGCGGGAGGAGCGGGCACTCCGCGAGTCGCCGCCGTATCCGCCGACGACGGCCCTGGTGAACCTGGTGGTGTCGGGCCTGTCGGAGGCGTCGGTGGGGGAGCGCTCGGCGGAGCTGGCCGACTGGTGCGCGGCGCTGGTCGACAAGTACCAGCTGCCGGTGACGCTGCTGGGTCCGGCGCCCTGTCCGCTGGCGCGGATCAAGGATCGCTGGCGCTGGCACGTCCTGCTCAAGGGCCCGACGGAGGCGCTCGGCCGGATCGTCCGCTACGCGGCGACCCGGCTGCCGCGCGCCGGAGATGTGCGGGTCGTGATCGATCGGGATCCGGTGTCACTGCTCTAGGGGCAGTGGGCTCGCCGAAGCAGGTCGTCCGGATCCAGGACTCCCTCAGCGCGGCGAAGCCCGATACCCCAGCTCCGCCCCGAAGTAGAGCACCCGCCGCGGCGCCGGCTCGAACACGCGCCCGCCGAGGCCGTTCAGCGTCACCGAGCCGACGTACCGCCGGTCCCACAGGTTGTTGAGCCCCAGGAACGGTGCCAGCTGCATGCTCCCCAGCTCGCCGTCCCAGCCGATCCGCAGGTTGGTCACCCCCGCATCCCAACCGTCCACGATTAGGGTATTGGAGTCGTCGGCCGCGAGCGACGAGCTCAGGGTGTGGTCCGCATCGAGGTAGAGCCCGCCCGGAAGCGAGGTCCGGAGGCCCAGCCGCCAGTAGTGCTCCGGGACACCCGGGAGCCGGTTGCCGTCGAAGGGCCCGCTGGCGAACCGGTAGTGGGCGTAGGTGTAGGCTCCGCTCAGGGTGAGTCCGCGCGCCGGCACCAGGCTCAACCCCACCTCGGCGCCGTCGTTGTGGGTCTTGCCCGTGTTGCCGAAGAAGGCGCGGCCGCCGATCTCACCCACCTGGACGATCGCGTCGGTCACCCGGCCGAGGAACAGGGCCACCGAGTAGCTCAGCTGGGGCGTGGGCTGGCCCCGGGCGCCGACTTCGTAGTTGACCGCCCGCTGCGGACCGAGGTCGGGGTTGAACCCGCCCGACCCGTCGGCCTGGTTGACCAGCTCGGTGGTCGTGGGGGTCTCGAACGCGGTGGAGACATTGGCGTAGGGCACGAACTGGTCCCCGAAGACCCAGCTGGCCCCGACGTTGCCGCTGACCGACGACATCGTGCGCGAGCCGCTGTCGTCGAAGCCGTCGCCTAGATAACGGTCGTCGAGATCGAAGCGGACGTAGTCGAACCGGG
>JBBRGH010000311.1:0-4244 GCA_038240915.1 Gemmatimonadales bacterium
CGCCGCGGCGGCCAAGGCCAAGACCATCCGGCTCGGTCCCGGGATGGAGCGGGAGACCAAGATGGGCCCGCTGGTGAGCGCCGAGCAGCGCGACCGGGTGGCCGGCTATCTCAAGATCGGCCGGGGCGAGGCCAAGGTGGCGGCGGGTGGCGGCACCCCGAAGCAGTTCGACAAGGGCTGGTACGTCGAGCCCACCATCTTCTTCGACGTGGACAACTCGGCCAGGATCGCCCAGGAGGAGATCTTCGGCCCGGTGATGAGCGTGATCCCGTTCAAGGACGAGGCCGAGGCTATCCGGATCGCCAACACCACGCCGTACGGCCTGGCCGCCGCGGTCTGGACCCGGGACATCTTCAAGGCCTTCCGGGTGGTCAAGTCGCTCGAGGCCGGGATCGTGTGGGTCAACCACATGCAGCCGACCTTCGTCGAGGCCCCCTGGGGCGGCTACAAGGCCTCGGGCTTCGGCCGGGAGCTGGGCCACTGGGGGGTCGAGGAATACCTGGAGACCCAGCAGGTGTTCATCAACCTGGACGAGAAGCCGATTGGCTGGTACTAGGCGATCGCTCCCTGCGGCAGCCCGAGGGACCGTCCGGAAAGGGGACACGCCAGGGGGCGTGTCCCCTTTAGCATCGGGGGACCGGCGTTCGGGGAGCAGCGTTCGGAGGCCGGCGATCGGGAACCGGCTCCGGGTCGTGCCCGTTCCCGTCCGGCGTTGCGCCCCGCGTCGTCTGACCGTTTGTTTCGGCTGTGATCCAGGGTCCGTTCCCACCCACGTCCGATCTCGAGCTCGACGCCGCCCTGCTCCAGGCCGCCATCACCGGCGCACTGGGGCTGCTCTGCGCCTTTCTCTTCGAGCGCTACCGCAAGCCGTATTTCGCCTGGTGGGCGGTGGCCTGGGGCCTGTACCTGCTGCGGGTCGGCGCCATTACCAGTTTCATGCTCAGCGGGCAGGAGCGGATCTGGCTCTACTGGCACCAGGTGGTGACCGGCTGGACCGCGCTGGCCCTGCTCTACGCGGCCCTGGTCTTCTCGCAGCGGACCCGGTGGCGGCCGTGGTATCTGGCCCTGGTCCTGTTTCCGCCGGTCTGGTCCTACATAGCCATCTACCGCCTCGATCACTTCCTCTGGGCCGCCGGACCCGCGGTGCTGTTCCTCAGCCTGGCCACCCTGTGGACCGGCTGGGTCT
Source organism: Gemmatimonadales bacterium (assembly GCA_038240915.1). Classification (GTDB taxonomy): domain Bacteria; phylum Gemmatimonadota; class Gemmatimonadetes; order Gemmatimonadales; family GWC2-71-9; genus CAVVWJ01. The sequence continues at coordinate 1,187 of JBBRGH010000311.1, forward strand.
TCTTTCGCTACCGGCAGCGGGTGGCCTCGAGCGGCGCCACGCTGCTCACGGTCGCGTTCGGGCTCTGGGGCCTGCATCACCTGGACTATCCGTTCCTCCGCGCCCGCGGCGCCTGGGCACCCTGGGGCTACTACCTCGACATCCTGCTCGCTCTGGCGGTCGGGGCAGGCATCCTGCTCCTGGTGCTCGACGACCTTCGCCGCGGCCTGAGCGCGCTGTCGGCCCTGTCGGGCGACCTGCAGCACGCCGGTGGGGAGCAGGACGTCCTCGCCGCGCTGCTGGCGCGGCCGCTCACCCTCCCGGCCGTGCGGGGCAGCGCGCTCTACCTCTATGATGATGGCCGTCCCCGGCTGGTGCGCGGCGCGGGCGTGTGCCAGCGGCGGGGCGACGAAGCCCTGGGAAGCGCGGCGGCGGCGGTGCTGGCCCGAGCCCAGGAGACCGGCCTGCCCCAGGTGGCCGGCGACTGGGGGGAGCCGGCGGGCGACCGCTACCCCTACGCCGCCGTGCTGCCGCTGCTCCGGCGGGAAGCCGTGATCGGGGCGCTGGTCCTGGTCGGCGACGCCCGCGACCCCTTCACCGCCCTCGACGATCGGTTTCTCGTGGCCCTCGGCCAGCAGGTGGGCGCCGCGCTCGAGCACGGCGACCTCACCAGCCGGCTGCAGGCGCGCTCGGTCGAGCTGGCCCGGCTGTCGGCCCGGATGGTGGAGCAGCACGAGGGGGAACGCCGCCGGCTGTCGCGCGAGCTGCACGACGAGACCGCGCAGGTCTTCAGCGCGGTGAAGATGGAGCTCGGCCTGCTCCGCGACGGCGTCAATCCGGCCCACGCGGAGCGGCTGGACCAGGCGCTCGCGCTGATCGACACCGGCATCCGGAGCATCCGGAACGTCACCAACCATCTCCGCCCGTCCCTGCTGGACGACCTCGGCCTGCTGCCGGCGCTCCGCTCGCTGGTGGCCGAATTCGTGGCCCACGGCGATATCGCGGCCGGCCTCACCGCGCCGGCGGCGCTGCCGCCGCTTTCGAAGGAGGCCGAGCTGGCGCTGTTCCGCGCCCTGCAGGAGGCGCTGTCGAACGTCCGCCGGCACTCCGGCGCCGAGCGGGTCGAGGTGACCGTGGAGCTCCTGCCCGAGGGGATTCGTCTGATCGTGCGGGACGATGGGCGCGGCCCGCCGGCGCTGAGCCCCGACCGACTCGAGCGCGACGGCCACATGGGCCTGGCGGGCATGCGGGAGCGGATCGGGGCGCTGGGCGGGCAGGTCCGGTTCGCCGGCGGCCGCGATGCGGGCGCCTCGCTCGAGATCCTGGTGCCGGTCGCGGAGGCGTCGTGAGCCCAGCCGCCATCCGGGTCCTCGTGGCCGACGACCACGCGATCGTGCGGACCGGAATCCGGCATGTGCTCGAGACCGAGCCCGGCTTCCAGGTGGTCGGCGAGGCAGCCAACGGCGCCGAAGCGCTGGCGCTGGCGCTCAAGCTGCGCCCCGACGTGGTGGTGCTCGACATCTCGATGCCGGGCGTGTCCGGGCTCGAGACGGCCGCGCAGCTCCGCCAGCGCACCCCCGACACCCGGATCCTGATGCTGAGCATGCACGACAACCCGGAGTATGTGCTCGAGAGCCTCCGGGCAGGCGTCCATGGCTACTTGCTCAAGGACAGCGCGGCCGCCGAACTGGGCACGGCCATCCGGGCCGTGTGCCGAGGCGAGTCGTTCTTCAGCCCACCCGTGGCTCGCCAGCTCGGCGCGGTCGTCCGCGGCGAGCTGGGCCTGGGGCAGCCGGGCGCGCTGGCGCAGCTGACCGGGCGCGAGCGGCAGGTGCTGGTGGGCGTGGCCGGGGGACGGACCAACAAGGAGATCGCCCAGGAGCTGGGCATCAGCCACCGGACCGTCGAGAGCCATCGGGAGAGCCTGATGCGGAAGCTCGACGTCTACACCGTGGCCGGCCTCACCAAGATCGCGATCGAGGAGGGACTCGTCCCCTGAGGCCGGAGTTATATTGCGGCCATGAGCAAGGTCAAAACCGGCATCGTCATGATGAACCTCGGCGGGCCGGCCACCCTCGACGAAGTCGAGCCCTTCCTGCTCGAGCTGTTCGCGGACCGGGAGATCATCCAGCTCCCCTTTCAGCGCTGGCTCGGTCCGTTCATCGCCCGGCGCCGGGCGCCCAAGGTCCGCGGCCTCTACGAGAAGATCGGCGGCGGGTCCCCGATCCTCCGCTACACCAGAGCCCAGGGCCAGGGCATGGTCGAGCGGCTCGACCGACTCTCGCCCGGGAGCGCGCCCCACGGCTTCTACGTCGCCTTCCGGTACATCCAGCCCAAGAGCGAGGACGCCCTCCGCGCCATGGCCGCGGACGGGGTCGAGCGCGCCGTCGCGTTCACGCAATATCCCCAGTTCTCCTGCAGCACCACCGGGTCCAGCCTGAACGAGCTCTGGCGGGCGGCGGATCGGGCCGGACTCCGCGACGCGTTCGAGTGGAGCATCATCGACCGCTGGCCGGTGCACGAGGGGTTCATCGCCGCGATGACCGAGACGGTCCGGGAAGGGCTGGAGCAGTTCGCGCCGGCCGACCGCGACGGCGTGCTGATCCTCTTCAGCGCCCATTCGCTGCCGCTCGACGTGATCGATCGGGGTGACGCCTATCCCCAGGAGGTCGGCGCGAGCGTGCAGGCGGTGGTCGAGCGGCTGGCCCGGCCCAACCCGTACCTGCTGGCGTTTCAGTCGGAGGTCGGCCCGGTGCGGTGGCTCGGCCCCAGCACCGAGCGCGTCATCATGCGGCTGGGCGCCCGGGGAGAGAAGCGGCTGCTGGTCGTGCCCATCGCCTTCACCAGCGACCACATCGAAACCCTGTCGGAGCTGGACCGGGAGTACGGCGAGGTGGCCCACCGCGTGGGGATCACGGAATACCGGCGCGTCCCGGCGCTCAACGACCGGCCCCAGTTCATGGATGCGCTGGCGGATCTGGTGCGGGACCACCTCTCGTCGGGCCGGGTGTACGGCCCGCTCTACCGCAGCCGCTGCCCGGGCTGCGTGAACTCGCAGTGCCGGCAGGTGCTGAATCCC
>JBBRGH010000312.1:0-4235 GCA_038240915.1 Gemmatimonadales bacterium
CCGCAGCCGCGCGGAACTCAAGCACTGCTATCTTCGCGAGGCCACCGCCCTCCGTCCTGACCGGGCGTGACCGCGGTCCGGGTCACCGCGCGCGGCGCCGAGCGCTGGGTGCGGGGCCATCCCTGGATCTATCGGAGTGAAGTCGCGGACACCGCCGCTCCAGCCGGCGTGGTTCGGGTCGAGGACCCCCGAGGGCGCTTCATCGGCCAGGCGCTGCACTCGCCTGCCTCGGAGATCCGGCTCCGCCTGCTCGAGCGCACCGACCGGCCGGTGGACCGCCCGTGGTGGCGTGAGCGGCTGGCGGCGGCCGTGGCGCGCCGGAACGAGATCGACGCCACCGCCTTCCGGCTGGTCCACGGCGAGGGCGATGGCCTGCCATCGCTGGTGGTCGATCGCTACGACCGCTGGCTCGTGGTCCAGCTGCTCTCGGCGGGGCTCGAGACCATGCGCGACGATGTGGTGGAGGCGCTGGCGGAGATCTGTCGGCCCGAGGGCATCCTGCTCCGCAACGACGCCGCCGTCCGCCGGCGGGAGGGCCTGGACGGGGCGGTGACCCTGGCCCGGGGCGAGGTCCCCCGTGAAATCGAGGTGCGGGAAGGGCCCGTCCGCTACCTGGCGGCACCCTGGGACGGCCAGAAGACCGGCGCCTTCCTCGACCAGCGGCCCAACCGCCTCCTGGCCGGCGCCCTGGCGGCTTCCGGCGGCCGGGCGCTGGATTGCTTCGCCTACCACGGCTCCTTCGCGATTCATCTGGCCGGGCGGTCGGGAAGCGTCCTGGCACTCGACGTCAGCGCCGACGCGCTTCGCCGGGGCGCCGCCAACGCGGCCCTCAACGGCCTGGCCAACATCGAGTGGCGCGAGGGCGACGCGTTCGAGGCCCTCCGCGCCTTTGCCCGGGCGCGCGAGCGGTTCGACACCATCGTCCTCGATCCCCCCGCCTTCGCCAAGAATCGGGGGGCGGTCGAGGCCGCGCTCCGCGGCTACCGCGAGGTCAACCTCCGGGCGATGCGCGCACTCGCCCCCGGGGGTGTCCTGCTCACCGCCAGCTGCTCGTTCCACGTCGGCCTGCCCGAGTTCCTGACCATGCTCGCCGAGGCCGCGGCCGACAGCGGGCGCCGGGTCCGCATCCTCCATATCCTGGGCCCGGGTGAGGATCACCCGGAAGTCCTGACCATCCCTGAAACCAGCTACCTGAAGGGCGCGGTGCTGCGGGCCGAGTAGGCCGAATTCCCGGTTTGACGTTTCTTCGCGTTGACACGACCGGTCCGACTTACGAAGTTTGCACTCGATGCCCTCCGTGTCCCGGCCCCGCCAGCCGCTCGCCTTTCCGCCGACCTCGCGACCCGTTCGCGTCGAGGCCGGATGCTGAGCGTCGCGCAGCTGCCCCGGACGCCGCAGCGGCGGCGCTCGCCGTATTCGGAGAAGCAGTACTACCAGGAGTACATCCTCCAGCGTATCGAAGGCTACAAGAACTCCATCGGCCGGGACGAACTGCTGCGGCTGGGCGACGAGGCCGCCGTCGAGCTCCAGACCGCGGCCGAAGGCCAGTTCCTGCTGACCGAAGTGCTGATGCTCGAGTCGGTGGACCGGCTGATCATGAAACGCCTCTCGCTCCGCCCCTACAATCGCTGGCGCCGCCAGTTCCTCAAGCTGCGCGAGGCCCAGCGGACCCCGACCCACTGGGGGCTCGAGCCCACCTGCCCGCTGGCCCGCCTGCTGCCCCGTATCGAGCCGCGCGACGTCACCCTCGCCATCGGCAGCGCGGCCGAGCCCGCGGTCTACCTCCTTGCCGCCTACGACGCCAACGTCACCTTCCTGGCCGGCGACCTTGGCTGCGTCGAACGGGTCGAATCGCGGATGGCCACGGAGGCACTGGGCGGCATGTTCGAGGGCTACGTGGCCCAGGCCGGGCCGTGCCTGCCGGAGTTCGTGGACGTGCCGGGACCGCTCGACCTCGTGGTGCTCGACCCGGGTGCCCTGTCCGAGCTGAGCGCCGCCTGCCGGATGGACTTCATCGCCGACCTCCAGCGGCTGAGCCGACCCACCTGCGTGCACGTGATCCTGTCGTCCTGTCCATCGCTCGCGCCCGATTCGCTGCTCGCCTACTATGAGGGCTGGACCATCGAGGACGGCGGCCGGCGCCGGCGCCGGGGCGGCGCACGGGGTCCGGAAGGCCTGGTGCTCTCGGGGCCGCCGTGTCCGGCGGACGCGACGGCCCGCCGATCTTCCGCGTCATAAGGACGCGAACCCGCCCCCGGCCGGATTTCGCAACGCTATCAACTGGATGGTCTTAGCAAAGCACCCCGCGCGGCACGCGGGGTGCTTTTCGTTGGGGCGACGGACCTGGATCATCTCTGTAGAAGGATCGCCCCATGCGGACATCGACACTCGTCGTCCCGGCTTCGGCCGTCGGTATCGTAATCAAGAGCGGCGCCCCCGAGCCCAAGCCGGCCCGGTTCTGGGCCTACATGTGGGCCGCGGACGAAGACGCTTGCGAGCACCACTGGCACCAGCATGTCCCGACCGAGCACGCGGCCTGAATCACCCGGGCTGACCGCTCCACGTTGGCCCGAACACACCCCCGGACTCCGGTCCGGGGGTGTGTGTACTTTCGGCCCTTGCCCCTGCCCTGAGAGGAGTCTAAACTCGAAACAATACTCTCTTCTCCGACCGCGGAATTAGCTCGCATGCCGACTCTTACGCTGAACGGCACCGCCGTCGCCTTCGAACCTGGTGCCACCATTCTCGAGGCGGCCAGGACGGCAGGCGTCGACATTCCCACCCTCTGTTGGTACCCCAAGCTCCCCATCGTCGGCAACTGTCGCATCTGCCTGGTGTCGGTCCAGGGCCAGGGCAAGCTGGCCGCGGCCTGCGCCACTCCCGCGGCCGACGGGATGGTGGTGGAGACCGAGTCGCCAGCGGCGGTGGACAACCGGCGTAGCGTGCTCGGGTTCCTGCTCGAGCGCTATCCGGGCGACCATCTGGCCAACGGCGGGCGGGCCCACCCGCGGAACGAGTTCGAGCGCTACGTCACCCAGTACGATGTGCCCATCCGCGAGCACCATGAACTGGGCCTCCGCCAGGGCGACGAGCGGCCGGGCGACGTGATGATCCAGCACGACATGAGCACCTGCATCCTCTGCACCCGCTGCGTGCGGGCCTGCGAGGACATCCAGGAGGTCGGAGTGCTCGACGTCGGCCAGCGCGGCGAGCACACCCAGATCATCGTCGGCGGCGATGGCAACGCCGATCACGCCGGCTGCACCTGGTGCGGCGAGTGTGTCCGGGTCTGTCCCACCGGCGCCATCTTCGAGTTCATCCCCAAGCAGCGGTTCGGCTCCGACGCCGTGCGTCACCCCGACAAGGTGGTCCGGTCGGTCTGTCCCTACTGCGGGGTCGGCTGCCAGCTCGACATCCACGTGAAGGACGACGCAATCATGCGGGTCACGTCGCCCTCGATCGAGGAGTACACTCCCAACCAGGGCTCGACCTGCGTCAAGGGCCGGTTCGGTTACGATTTCCCCCAGCATCGCGACCGGCTCAAGGTGCCGCTCATCCGGAAAGGCTGGGCCCACGACGGCCAGCAGTGGACCTGGACCGGCGAGTGGCCCCGCCACCGCGAAGGCCCCTGGCGCACGATCGAGGAAATGGGCGAGCGCGACAAACCTCGGCCGCCCCGCCGAAGCGCCGGCAAGCCGCCCCAGACCGGCCGGCTCTCCCTGCTCGAGGATTACGACGTCCGCGACCGGGTGGCCACGCCGGCCGCCTGGTACAGTGCCTTCCGCGAAGCCACCTGGGAGGAGGCGCTGAGCCTCTCCGCCCAGGAGCTGCTCCGGATCCGCGACACCCACGGGCCCAAGTCGCTGGCCGCGCTGTCTTCGGCCAAGTGCAGCAACGAGGACAACTACGCCTTCATGCGGATGGTGCGGGCCGCCTTTCGCACCAACAACGTGGACCACTGCACCCGGCTGTGCCACTCCAGCTCCGTGGCGGCCATGAGCCGCGCACTCAACACCTCGGCCGCCTCCGGCTCCATGCGCGAGCTGGAGGAGGCCTGCGACGTCATCTTCATCTCGGGCGCCAATACCACGGAGACCCACCCGGTCTTCGGCGCCCTGATCAAGCGGGCGGTGAGCAAGGGCGCCAAGCTGATCGTGGCCGACGTCCGCCGGACCGAGCTGGCCGGCATGGCCGACGTCCACCTGCAGATGCTCCCTGGCACCGACGTCGCGCTC
>JBBRGH010000313.1:0-4220 GCA_038240915.1 Gemmatimonadales bacterium
ACCAGCGGGCCGCCGTCGTGAGCTTCCTCCAGGGCCTCGGCACGAACTGACCGGGGGACCAACAGATGACAACTGCCACCGCCCGCCGGGACCACGGGGCCCGCGCCGATTCGGCGTCGAGGCTGGAAGTGATCGGCGAGAGAATCATTCGCTACGGTCTGGTCGCAATTCTGCTGTGGGTCGGGGCCCTGAAATTCACCGCCTACGAAGCCGAAGGCATCAAGGGACTGGTCTCCAACAGCCCGCTGCTGTCATGGGGCTACGGCATCATGAGCATGCGGAGCTTCGCGGCGGTGATCGGCCTGATCGAGATCGGATCGGGCGGGTTGATCGCGGCCCGGCCGTTCGCGCCCGGGCTCTCGGCTATCGGCAGCTACGGCGTCATCGTCATGGCCCTCATCACCCTGAGTTTTCTCTTCACCACCCCAGGCGTGTGGCAGCCCGGATACGGATTCCCTTTTCCCTCCCCCATGCCGGGGCAGTTCCTGGCCAAGGACATCCTGCTGCTGGGCGCGGCGGTCTGGACGGCGGGCGAAGCCCGCCGCGCGGCCGCGATGTCGCCCACGGCATCCACCTGAGGCACCGCGCGGCCGCCCCAAGCCGGCGGAGCGGCCGGGCCGCCCGCACAATCGGGTGGGGCCGGCGCCGCCGCATTCCGCATTGGCGCCGCGGCCGGATCTCCGTCCACTGGCCCGCTCCGATTTCCCCCTGTATGTTCGGTCTCTTCTCTTGACGAGACTCGATGCCGGATCTGCAGGATCAACTGACAAGCGCCCTGGCCGGCCACTACCGCGTTGAGCGGGAGGTGGGTCGCGGCGGCATGGCGACGGTCTATCTGGCACAGGACCTCAAGCACCGCCGATCGGTCGCCGTGAAGGTGCTGCATCCCCACCTCGCCGCCAACGTGGGCTCGGATCGGTTTCTCAGGGAAATCGAGATCGCCGCCGGGCTGAATCATCCCCACATCCTCACGCTGATCGACTCCGGCAGCGCCGACGGACTGCTGTACTACGTGATGCCCTTCGTCGAAGGCGAGACCTTGCGCGGCCGGCTCGCCCGCGAAGCACGCCTGCCGGTCGAGGAGGCGCTCGAGGTGACGCGCCAGGTGGCGAGGGCGCTGACCTACGCCCACGGTCGCGGCGTGGTGCACCGGGACGTCAAGCCCGAGAACGTGATGCTCCACGAGGGCGAGGCGATGGTCACCGACTTCGGCATCGCCAAGGCGCTGAGCGTCGGGACCGAGTCGTTGACGCAGACCGGGATGTCGCTCGGTACGCCAGCGTACATGAGTCCCGAGCAGGCCTCAGGTGAGCAAGTCATCGCTGGCCGAAGCGACATCTACTCGCTCGGATGCATGCTCTACGAGATGCTCGCCGGCGAGGTGCCGTTCACCGGCCCCAATGCCCAGGCCATGATCATGAGACGCTTCACCGAGCCGGTACCGTCGGTGCGCGCGAAGCGCGGAGACGTGCCCGAAGAAGTGGAGCGCGCCCTCCTGCGCGCGCTGGCCCGCGAGCCCGGCGAGCGCTTCGCCGCCGCGGCGCAGTTCTCGCAGGCGCTCGCCGCCGTGCCTCAGCGCACGCCTCCAGGCGGAGCATCGACGGTCGTGACGGCGCAGCACCGGGCCGTCCGGTCCATCGCCGTCCTGCCGTTCGCGGACATGAGCCCGGCCAAGGACCAGGACTACTTCTGCGAGGGGATCTCCGAGGAGATCATCAACGCGCTCGCGAAGGTGGATGGGCTGCGGGTCGCCTCCCGCTCCTCGGCGTTCGCGTTCAAAGGCAAGAACCAGGACATCCGGCAGGTCGGCGAGCAGCTCAATGTCGCGACCGTCATGGAGGGTAGTGTCCGAAAGGCGGGCACTCGGATCCGGATCACGGTCCAGCTGGTGAGCGTGGCGGACGGCTATCATCTCTGGTCCGAGCGGTACGACCGCGAGCTCGAAGATGTTTTCGCGGTGCAGGACGAGATCTCCGATAGCATCGTGCGCGCTCTCCGGGGGGTGCTCACCGACGACCAGCGGCGCGCCATCGAGGGGCCCCGCACGGACAACGTCGAGGCCTACGACTACTACCTTCGCGGGCGGCAGTTCTTCCATCAGTTCCGCGAAAAGGGGCTCCAGTTCGCGCGCCGGATGTTTACCCGCGCCATCGAGATCGATCCCGGGTATGCCCGCGCCTACGCTGGCATCTCGGAATGCAGCTCGATGCTCTACCACTACTGGGACGCGAGCGAGGCCAACCTGGAGCAGGCGGATTCGGCCAGCAGCCGGGCCCTCGCGCTGGCGCCCGACCTGGCCGAGGCGCACGCGGCGCGCGGGCTCGCCCTGAGCCTGGGCAAGCGGTACGTGGAGGCCGAGGCCGAGTTGGCGGCCGCGATCCGGCTCGACCCGAAGCTCTACGAGGGATACTACTACTTCGGACTCGCCTGCTTCCAGGAAGCCAAGCTGGATCAGGCCGCCTCGCTGTTTCAGCAGGCATCCGCGGTCCGGCCCGAGGACTACCAGTCCCCGACCCTCGCCGCGCTCTGCTACACCGGCCTGGCGCGGCCGCCGCACGAGACGGAGGCCGCCTATCGCCGGGCGCTCACGGTGACCGAGCGGCACGTCGAGCTCAACCCCGACGACCCGCGGGCGCTCTACCTGGGCGGCATCTGCCTCTGCCGGCTAGGTCAACGGGATAAGGGGCTGGCCTGGGGCGAGCGCGCGCTGGCTCTGGATCCGGAGGATTCGGGCGTCCTCTACAACGTGGCCTGCCAGAACGCCGTCGAGGGCCGGCTGGACCGGGCCCTCGAGATCCTGGAGAAGGCGGTCCAGAATGGTTTCGGCCACCGCGAGTGGGTCGAAAACGATCCCGATCTCGTCTCCCTGCGCGCGCTTCCGCGCTTTCAGGCCCTGCTCCAGCGGCTCTAGCCAAATCCCCTGGCTTGTCCAAAGCCCATCCCCCAGTTATGCTTACGGGCTTATGTTTGACGAGCTTTCTCAAAAACTGAACGCCACGCTCCAGCAGCTCACGGGCCGCGGCGTCCTGACGGAAGATGCGGTCAGGGAGGGGCTCCGGGAGATCCGCCGGATCCTGCTCGAGGCCGACGTCAGCTTCGACCTCACGCGCGAATTCCTCGAGCGGGTGCAGGCCCGGGCCGTCGGCGTCACCGCGCTCAAGGAAGTCCGGCCCGGCCAGCAGATCGTCAAGATCGTCTACGACGAGCTGGTGGCGCTGCTGGGCGAGAAGCAGGCGCCCATCGCCCACGCGACGGTGCCGCCGACCATCATCCTGCTGGTCGGGTTGCAGGGGTCGGGCAAGACCACCACGGCCGGCAAGCTGGCCAAGCGGCTCAAGCTGGAGCAGAAGGCGCCGTACCTGGTCGCGGCCGACGTGTACCGTCCGGCGGCGATCGACCAGCTGCAGGCCCTGGGCAAGCAGATCGACGTCGGCGTCTACGCCGACACCGGCTCGAAGGACGTCATCAAGATCGTCCGGCAGGGCCTGGTCGAGGCGGGCAAGGCGCGGGCGCGGACGGTCCTCGTCGACACCGCCGGCCGGCTCCAGATCGACGACGAGATGATGGGCGAGCTGACGAAGCTCAAGGCCGCCGTCTCGCCGCACGAGATCCTGCTGGTGGCCGACGGCATGACCGGGCAGGACGCGGTCCGGATCGCCCAGGGGTTCCATCAGGCGCTCGGGGTCACCGGCGTGATCCTGACCAAGATGGACGGCGACGCCCGGGGTGGGGCCGCGCTCTCGATCTACGGGGTCACCAAGGCGCCGATCAAGTACATCGGCGTGGGCGAGCGGCTCGATGCGCTCGAGCAGTTCCATCCCGACCGGCTCGCGGGCCGCATCCTCCAGCAGGGCGATATCCTCTCGCTGGTCGAGAAGGCGCAGGGCGCGGTCGACGAGAAGGAGGCCGAGCGGCTGGCGAAGAAGGTCACCTCGAAGAAGGGAATGGACCTCGAGGACTTCCTCAACGCCATGCGGCAGATGCAGAAGATGGGGCCGCTCAAGAACGTGCTCGGCATGCTGCCCGGGATCAATCCGGCCATGCTCCAGGCGGCCAAGATCGACGACAAGAAACTGAAACACGTCGAGGCCATCGTGCTCTCGATGACGCCCAAGGAGCGCGCCAGCCCGGACGTCCTCACCGGGCAGCGGCGGCTCCGGATCGCCAAGGGCAGCGGGCGCACGGTGCAGGAAGTGAACACGCTGCTCGCGCAGTTCAAG
>JBBRGH010000314.1:0-4217 GCA_038240915.1 Gemmatimonadales bacterium
CAACGAGCACGCCGTGCTGCACCTGCTCTACGCGCGGTTCATCTCGATGGTGCTGCACGACCTCGGGCACATTCACTTCGACGAGCCATACAGGAAGTTCCGGGCGCACGGGCTGATCGTGAAGGACGGCGCCAAGATGTCCAAGTCGCGCGGCAACGTCGTCATCCCCGACGAGTACATCAAGCGCTGGGGCGCGGACACGTTCCGGATGTACCTGATGTTCCTGGGCCCGTTCCAGGAGGGCGGCGACTTCCGCGACGAGGGCATCAGCGGCCCGCGGCGGTTCCTGGACAAGGTCTGGAACCTGGTGGGCGACGCGGTGCGGACCGGACCGGAGGACGAGACGCGGCACAGTGTGCTGGTGAAGTATCATCAGACGGTGAAGCGGGTGACGGCGGGGCTCGAGGAGCTGCACTACAACACGGCGATCGCGGGGCTGATGGAGTTCGTCAACACGCTGCGGGCGGAGAGCTGCACGCATCGGGACATGGTGGAGGGGCTGGTGCTGATGCTGGCGCCGTTCGCACCGCATTTTACGGAGGAGGCGTGGGAGCGGCTGGGGCACGACAGGTCGATCTTCGATGCGCGGTGGCCGGGGTGGGATGAGGGGCTGGTGGTGGAGGATGAGGTGGAGGTGGCCGTGCAGGTGAACGGGAAGACGCGGGGAAAGGTCACGGTGGCGCGGGGGGCGGAGGAGGGGGTGGTGGTGGAGGCGGCGATGAAGGATCCGGGGGTGAGGAGGTTTGCGGAAGCTAAGGAACTGCGGAAGGTCGTGTATGTGGCCAACCGGTTGCTAAATTTGGTGGTCGGCTAGCCGCTCCGTACGCGTTCGCGCTTCTCAGCGCCGCTGGGGCGCTCGTTACCGCGGACGCCGGTCCACACCCGGACCGCCTTGCCCTCGCTCCGGGGCACGCGGTCGCGTTCGAGCACCTGGACAGCGATTGAGAGCCCTGTCTGCTGGCGCAGGGCGTGCTGAAGGCGAGATTGCAACAGGCCGTTATCGAGACCCTCCCGGGCCGGCTCGCAGAGCAGGCTCAGCTCATGATTCGGCTCATTCGCACGGCGGTGCGACCGCAGACACACGGCGTCACCTCGAGTGACGAGATGTCACCGGTGCGATAGCGGATGAGCGGAAGCGCTTCCTTCGTGACGGGTGTCAGCACCAACTCACCTTCCTGCCCCGTGCCAGCGGCTCGCCGGTCTTCGGATCGACGATCTCGGACAGGAAGTGATCTTCCTGAATGTGTGAGCCGTTCCGTGCCTCGATGCACTCGGCCGATAAGCCTGGTCCGACGATCTCCGCCAGTCCGTAGATGTTGACGGCGGCGAGGCTCAACCGGCGCTCGATCTCGCCCCACAGCTCCTCGCTCCAAGGCTCGGCGCCGAAGATGCCCACCTCCAGCTTGAGGGTCCGTGGGTCGATCTGCGCCGTCTCGAGGGCCCCGTTCATGAAGAGGGCGCGACGCGGCCCTCGGAGCTGCGCTGGCGCGGCCTGAGCCCGAGCCGTCCGACGTGACCAGGCACGTGTATGCCACGGAGCGTCAACTGGTCGGCGGGCTCGCCCCGGCTGGACACCAGTTCCCGCCTGGCAGCGACGCAGCGCGATCCGAGCCGGCTCGCATCAACCTGCTCACCGCCATCCGGCGGACGCTAGAGCACGAGCTCGCCACCAACCCCGGGATGCTGCTCTTCGGAGAGGACGTGAGCCCCAACGGTGGGTGCACGCCGCCACGACGGGGCTGCAGGCGGCCTTCCGCGAGCGACGGGTGTTCGACACCAGCCTCTCGGAGGAGGGCATCATCGGCCGCGCGGTCGGCCGGGCGCTTTCCGGTCTCCTACTGGTCGCGGAGATCCAGTTCCGCAAGTATGCCGACCCCCGCGGGCTGCAGCAGCCAGCTGGCGGACAGCCGCTGGGTGGCGGTGATCGAGGGCTGGCGTTGGGCGTAAGTGCCTCTGAAGAAAGGAGAAAGGCAACCAGTACCTTTTTCGCATGTCCGGTTTCGGCCATGGGTTCCGATTCCTCAGTACGCCGATATCCATCAACCGTCGCCCGAGGAATCCCTATGCCCGCCCGGTCACTTCTGCTCGCCGCGACCCTCGCTCTCGCCCTCGCCTCCTGTAGCGACGCCTCGACACCCACCAGTCCCGAACTCGCCAAGGGCGGAGTAGCGCCCTCGCTGACCGTTGCGCCGAGCACACTCTCCTTCACCATTCCGCCGGCGACGCCGGCGACCATCATCGCGTCGGTGCAGTTCGTCGGCGAGATCCGGGCGACCACCTCGAATGCGGCGTGCGCGACGGTGGGGCCGCTGAGCGTGCCGGCCACCAAGCCGGCGGGAAGCTCCTTCTACAGGGCGACGTTCAACGTCACTCCCGTAGGGGCCGCACCTGCACGATTCAACTGACCGACAAGAAGGGCGGCACGGTGCGGGTGCAGGTGACGGTTGAGGCGAGCCTGGTGCTGCTCCGTCAGGCATCGCTGGCGGGAGGACACAGGCACACCTGCGCGATCACCGCCGCGGGCGCGGCCTACTGCTGGGGACAGAACAACGCCAATGAGCTCGGCGACGGCACGCTCGTGGACCATCCCAGCCCCGCACCGGTGGCCGGCGGGCTCACATTCCGGACGCTCGCGTCGGGCGCCGGGTACTCGACGACATGCGGTGTCACCGACGGCAGCCTGGCCTACTGCTGGGGGGCCAATTCTCTCGGCTGGATCGGTGATGGGACCACCACTCGCGCAGCGACGCCCACGGCCGTGGCCGGCGGCCTCTCGTTCGCGAGTCTCGGAACCAGCATCCCCTCATGCGCGCTCACCGGCAGCGGCGCCGCCTACTGCTGGGGTCCGAACAACGCCGGCCAGATTGGTGACGGGACCACGACTGATCGCCTGACGCCCACGGCCGTCGTTGGAGGCCCCAGCTTCGCCTCCCTTGCGGGCGGGGGCGATCACAACTGCGGCCTCACGACCGCAGGCACGGCGTACTGCTGGGGCAGAAACGACTTTGGCTTCGTGGGCGACGGAACGACAATCCAGAGACATGGTCCAACTGCCGTGAGCGGTGGATTGGTCTTCGCGAGCCTGACGGCAAGCGGGTATGCTGTGTGTGGATTGACGGTGGACGGGACCGCCTACTGCTGGGGCTCCAACGGAAATGGGCAGCTCGGCGACGGTACCACGAGCTTCAGGAAGGTGCCGACCGCGGTGCTCGGAGGTCTCACGTTCAAGGAGGTGGTGCCGGGGACGTTCCACACCTGCGGGATCACCACCGCCGGTGCCGTCTACTGCTGGGGCCAGAACGACCATGGACAACTGGGCGACGGGACCACGACCAGCTCCCTGACGCCAGTCGCCTCGGCGGGCGGGCTCACCTTCGCGGCGATCGGTCTCGGTTTTTACCACACGTGCGGCATCACCACCAGCGGCGCGGCGTATTGCTGGGGGCTCAACGAGAACGGACAACTGGGAGACGGCACCCTGGAGAGCAAGCTCACGCCGACTGCAGTGAGCGGCGGGATCATCTTCGCGGTGCCGTGAGAGGCTAGCCCAGCTGGCGGTGAGCGAGCGCGCCTACGATGCCTGACCGCGGCGTGCTTGCTGGCCGAGTACAGGGCCGTAAACGGTGCTGGAATCAGGCTCATGACCGAGCTGGTGTTGACGATCCGTCCCGCCCGCTGCCGGCGCTTGGTTGGAAGCACGGCAGGCGCAGAACCGCCGCCGAGAGTCGCGATCTCTCGGCGGCGGTTCGCTGTGCCCCGCCGGTCGAATGGCGGGGGCGCTCACACGGGGGGGCGCGAGCTACTGCGGCGGCAGCACCACCGCGTCGATCACGTGGATGATGCCGTTGCGGGCGGTGACGCCGGCCGCGGTGACGTTGGCGAATTTCTCGCCCACATGCACCTTGTCGCCGGCTAGATGAATTCGGAGATTGCTGCCCTGCACGGTCTTCAGGGTGACGTAGCCGTTCCGGTCGGCGCGGGCCTTTAGATCCGCCGCGGTGATGGCACCAGCCACGACGTGGTAGGTGAGGATCGAGGACAGCTTCGCCTTGTCCTTGAGCAGGGCGGGCACCGTGCCTGCGGGGAGCTTGGCGAATGCCGAGTCGGTCGGGGCGAACACCGTGAACGGCCCGGCGCCGGACAGGGTGGTGACCAGGTCGGCCGCCTGCAGCGCCGCGACCAGGGTCGTGAACTGGCCTGCCGCAACGGCCGTTTCC
>JBBRGH010000315.1:0-4211 GCA_038240915.1 Gemmatimonadales bacterium
ACCGCGGCTCTGGTCCAGGTGCCCGCCTACGTCTCCCGCATCGGGGAGGCGCTCCGCAACGACGACCGGGGGAATCTGCTCGACCAGGCCGACGAGCTCCGGGCCCAGACCGGTGCCGACTGGGTGCTGATCGTCGATCGCTCGGGCGTGCTCAAGGCGTGGACCGCCCAGCGCGGCGCCGGGGACGAGGATTTCTCGACCGGCGCCCTCATTGGCCGAGCGCTCGAGGGTCGGACCACGGAAGGCCTCTGGATCGAGAGCGGACCCCAGAGCGACCAGCTGTACCAGGCCGTCGGCGTGCCGGTGGCCGATCCGACGGGTGGCGCCCGCTACGGGGTGGTGGTGGCCGCGCTCCAGATCGACAGCGCCTTTGCCGCCCAGCTCAAACGGCACACCGGCTCGGAGGTCCTGTTCTTTTCGCGCGATACGGCCGGGGTTCCCAACGTGAGCGTGGCGACGGTGTCCGGCAGCGGGCTCCGCGACGAGGTGCGCCGGCTCCGGGTGGAGGCCGCACCGGGCGACAGCGCGCCCGCGCGGTTCCGGCTGACCGTGGCCGGCCATCAGTACGAGGGCGTCACCGGCCTGCTCCAAACTGCCGACGGCGTGCCGATCGGCGGGTTCGTCGGCCTGCACGATCGGGAGGAGGAGCTGGCCGCCTGGCGGCATCTGAGTCGGACCATCGCCTGGGCCTTCGCGGGCGGGCTGCTGCTCGCGCTCGGCTCCTCGATGGTGCTGGCGCGGCAGATCACCCGGCCGGTGCGGAGACTGGTCGCGGCCACGCGGCAGGTCAGCGAGGGCTCCTACGCCGACCTGCCGGTGCCCAACAGCCATGACGAGATTGCGGATCTGGCGACCGCGTTCAGCCGGATGATCGAAGAGTTGCGGGAAAAGGACCGGCTGGTGGCCTACTTCCGGACCCGTCCGCCGACCCTGGCGGAAGGCCTCCGGACGGGCGACGTGGGGGTCGCGCCGGGCAGCGTGTTCGCGGGACGCTACGAGATCGAGGAACTGCTGGGCCGGGGCGGGATGGGGGTAGTCTACCGGGCGCGCGACCGGCAGGTGGACGAGCTGGTGGCGATCAAGGTGCTGCGTCCCGAGCTCGGCACGCTCGAGCCGGTGCTGCTGGAGCGGTTCAAGCAGGAGCTCCGGCTGGCGCGCCGGATCACCCACCGCAACGTGGTCCGGACCTATGATCTCGGCGAGGCCCAGGGCACCTACTACATCACCATGGAGCTGGTGCGGGGCACCACGCTCAGCACCTTCATCCGCGAGGCGGGGCAGCTCGACGTGCGGGCCACGCTCACCATCGGGAAGCAGCTCTGCCGCGCCCTCGAGGTCGCCCACGAGGAGGGCATCGTCCACCGCGACATTAAGCCGCAGAACCTGATCGTGGACCCGGCCGGCTTCCTCAAGGTGATGGACTTCGGGATCGCCCGGCTGGCCGAGCGACGCCAGGTCGAGGGCGAGGGGCTCACGGCAGTGGGAATGGTGGTGGGCACGCCGCAGTACATGGCGCCGGAGCAGCTGTTCGGCGAGCCGGTGGACGGACGGACCGACCTGTACGCGACTGGGGCCGTGCTGTTCGAGTGCGTGACCGGACGGGCGGTCTTCCATCGGTCGGGTGTGGCCGACCTGGCCGCGTTGCGGCTGCGGGAGGCGCCGCCCGATCCGTCGAGCCTCAATCCGCAGGTGCCGGCGGAGCTTTCGCGGATCATTCTCCGGGCACTGGCCCCGCGACCGGAAGATCGGTGGCAGAGCGCGGCCGAGCTGCTGCACGCGCTAGAGGCGATCTGATCCGAGGCGGGCGGGGGCCCGGCCGGCCCTCTGGGGCGGTTTCTCGAGCTGCCGGTACTCTCTCTCGCGAAATGCCAGATATTTTGACGGTATCTCCAATCTAAGTTCTTCTCCCGTAATATTTTAGCACTTGGCTTGTGGCTTGCAACCAACCCGGGCTGACGCTCCCGCTCTGTCGAGACTTCGTTCACGCCTGGTCAACTTCGAGCCCCCAATGCCCCGTCGTCTGCCGTGGACCCTCGCTCTTGCAGTCGTCTGTGGCGCCCAGGCCGGGCCACGGGCCGAGGCACAGTCCCTGGCGCCACGAGAGCGTGAGGCACTGGAGACGTGGTACCGGCGGACCGCCGAACGGACCGGGCGAGGGGAATGGGGGGTGGCCGTGGGCACGATGGACGGCCGGATTCTCTGGAGCATGAGCCCGGAGCTGGCGCTGATTCCGGCGTCGACGGCCAAGGTCTTCACCACCGGCTTCACCCGGGCCCGCGTGGGCGGCGACTCGCGGATCACCACCCGGGTGGTGGGCGAAGGCACGCTCGACCCCACCTCGGGTCGCTGGCAGGGGACCTGGGCCCTGGAGCTGGGCGGCGACTGGACCCTGGACCGCAGCGGGAGGAACGGGCCCACTCTGCGCGAGCTGGCTCGCCGGCTCCGGGCTCGCGGTGTCCGCCAGCTCGAGGGCCCGCTCGCCTTGACCAGCCGGAACGGGCCCGCCAGCAGCCATTATCCCAGCGTCTGGGCCGCCGATTTCGAGGGCCAGCTCTACGCTCCACCGGTGGGTCCGGTGGCGCTCCACGAGAACACCATCTCGCTCACCTACCGGCCCGGCCGGGACACCGGCGCTCCCCCGACCCTGGTCAGCGCCTATCCCGACGGCGTGGATCGCCTGATCCGGATGGCGGCCACCACGGTGAGCGGGAGCGGCGGACGGCTCTGGCTCTCGGCTAACGCGGACGGCGGCTGGACCCTGAACGGGACGATCGGACTGTACCGCCGCACCGTGGGCTTCTCCGCCGTGGCGCACGATCCGTCGGCGCTGCTGACGGCAGCGTGGGCCGCCGCGCTGGATCGGGCCGGCATCCGGTGGGTGATGCCCGGCGGCCCGGTGGCGCTCGCGCCCAGGGCCGCGGCGGTGCTGGCCCAGGTCGAGTCGGCGACGTTCGACAGTGTGGCCACCGAGGTCAATCGCCGGAGCCTCAACATTGGCGCCGAGCTGATGCTGCAGTGGGGCGCCGGCAGCCAGATCACCGGCCCGGCGCAGGTGACGGAGCACGTCCGGCAAGTGGTGGGCCCCTCAGCGCGGGTGTCCCTGGTGGACGGCAGCGGGCTCAGCGATCTCAACCGCATCAGCCCGCTGACCCAGATGCTCTACCTGGCGCGCTACCCCCAGCTGCCGGGTAATGGCCACTTCCCGCTGCTGCTGCCGGCCAACGGCACCGGCACCCTGCGCCGCCTGCGCGGCGGCATCGGCCGCGGCGTGGTGCACGCCAAGACCGGCACCCTCGACCACGTGGCCACGCTGGCCGGCTACCTCGGCCGGCCCGATGGCGTCCTGGTGATCTCGCTGATGTACAACGGGCCCCGGATCGGCCCGGCGCGGACGGCGGAGTGGGAGCTGTTCCGGCTGCTGGGTGCCGAAGGGGTCGAGCTCCGGGGTGCGCTCGAGACGCAGATGGGCGGACCCGCCGCGTCGGGTGACGAATAGCCGGCTGCGGCAGACCGGCCTTACGGTCCTGCTGCTCGCCGGCCTCTACCTCTTCCGCAGCCATCAGGGTGCCGGCACCGACGGCGACCGCTCGCCGGCGCCGGCCGGGCGGCCGCCGGCTGCTCCGGGTCCGGCCGCTCCGGGTCCGGCCGCCGACACCCGGATCCCCGCCTCGAGCCGGGCCGTACTGGAGGCCTTCCGCAGCCACCGCTCCCACCTCGAGCTCTCCACCGGCGGCCGGGTGACCCGGATCCTTCCCGACGACCGCGACAGTCCGCGCCACCAGCGCTTCCTGGTGGAGGTCGCGGGGCCGGTGACGGTGCTGGTGGCGCACAACATCGATCTGGCCCCGAAGGTGCCGCTCGCGGCGGGCGACTCGGTCGAGCTCCGGGGCGAGTACGAATGGAACGACCGCGGCGGCGTGCTCCACTGGACCCACCGCGATCCCGACGGCCGCCACGAAGCCGGCTGGATCCGGTACGACGGCCGGCTTTACCAGTAACTCCCGGAGAATCGGATGACGACCTTTGCTCCCCTGCCTGCCGGCCCGGCTTCCGCGCTTCGGATGTCGGAGATTCTCTCGGCGCTGTCCTATGCCCTCGACATCACCGAAGGCCAGCCGGAAGGCCACGCGGTCCGGAGCTGCCTCATCGGCATGCGGATCGCTCAAGGGGTGGCACTGCCGGTGGCCGAGCGGGGTCCGCTCTTCTACGCC
>JBBRGH010000316.1:0-4208 GCA_038240915.1 Gemmatimonadales bacterium
CGGCGATGCCTTCACCCTCCACCACCCGGATCACCTCCGCCGGCATCCCCAGGTCCAGCTCCTCCCCGGTGTAGATGCTGATCCGATCCACCACCCCGCTCGCCGCGAGCGCCCCGATCAGCGCCCGCCACCCACCCCGCAGGTCCTGCAGCCCGAACAGCCGGACCTCACGCCGTCCGCCGAGTCGCTCGGCCAGGGCCGCGGGATCGGCTGCCAGCGCCCGGGCGCCGTCCAGCAGCCCATCCCGGCCGTCGCGCTTGTTCCTGTCCTCCAGCCGCTTGAGGTACCCGGCGTAGACGATCTGCAGCTCCCCGTCCCGCTCGCGCTCGAAGCCGTCCCGGTCGGCCCGACCCTCCAGCGCGGCCAGGAAGGCTTCCGGGCGAATGTCCTCCGCCACCAGCTCGCCGAACAGCCGGTCGAGCGCGCCGATGAAGTCCTGGGGCCGCTGGAGCCGGCCGAAGATCGGGCCGCCGGACTGATGGAGCACGCCACCCAGGATCACGGCCCGCTCGAAGTCGTCGCAGGGGGTGCGGCCGGTAGCGCCGAGGCGGGCGGGTAGCTCCTGGAAGGTGCAGAGCGGCGGGTCGAGCCAGCCGGGGAGGCCGCGGGCGGCGGCCAGGCGGATCAGGTCGTCACGGAGGCCACCCTGGCGAAGGGCGAGCAGGTAAGGAGGCGAGGGGAAGGCGCCGCCCGTCGCCGGCGGCAGGGGAGCGAGTAACGCCTCGGCGGCCCGCTCGAGGAGGAGGAGGGGGTCGCGGGCAAGGATCAGCTCGACGCGGGCGATGGGGGGCAGACGCAGGTCCTGGAGATCAAGGTGAACGCGAGGTGGCTCAAGGTGGCGCGGCTGTCGGCGCTTCACAAGGTGCGCAGGCGCTGTGACAGCGGGAGGGTCCGGGGTCGTACGGTGGGGGGGACTTCGTCCGGTCGCAAATGAGCCGGGCGGGGCCGTTTTGCGGCAACACGTCGACCAAAACGACGCAGGTCGGCTCGAGGGACGCCGCATCCCCGACCGTGGGGGATCTCCGCCTGCCACTGTCTGCGCCGGCTTACCCCGGGTCGTCCCCTGGATTAACCTACGTGGGAATAATCGAGCGGGTGCAGTGGCGGGGCTCAACCGGAGGCGACGGTCATGCAATGCCCCAAGTGCGAGGCGGCGATGGAAGCCGTCCAGGTGGATGAGGTCGAAGTGGACCGGTGTGTACGCTGCGGCGGCCTGTGGTTCGACGCCCAGGAGCACGAGACCGTGCGCCGCATCGCGGGCTCGGAGGCGATCGATAGCGGGCCCGCCTGGCAAGCGGCGGTGCACAACGCGCAGGGCAAAGCCTTCTGTCCCCGCGACGGCACGCTGATGCGGCGGGTGGAAGCACCCACCCAGCCGGAGATCTGGATCGAGCGCTGCCGGGCGTGCGACGGCAGTTTTTTCGATGCGGGTGAGTTTACCGAGCTCAAAGACCAGGAGCTCGGAGAGCTAGTCCGGCGGAGCCGGCCGGTGCGGCGGTTGGAATAGGGCCGCTCAGAGCGGCCGGAACAGCTCCTCGAGGCTCAGGATGAAAGGAGTCCGCGCCCCGGCAGGCTGCCAGCGAAGCCGCTCCCGCTCCAGCGCGGGGAAGCGGTCTTCCGGCGTCCAGATTTCGACCGACCGATCGTCGCCGTCCACCAGCCAGTAGACCGGAACCCCCGCCTCGGGGCCGTAAGCACCACGCCCACCGGCTCGGTCCGCAGATACCCGTCCAGCGCGACAGTCAGGCGCTGCACCAGCACCTGATGCCACAGCCTCGGCGCCGGCGTCACCAGGAGCTCGCTGTACACCACTTCGTACCGGTTGCCGTCGTCCGGCAGGTCGCGGACCATCTCGGCGGTGTAGTAGCGTGGCGCGGGCATGCCCATACGTTCGTCTCGGCGTCGGTGGGGGCGCAAGCCGCCGCACCCCGCCGATTCCTTGGGGATCCTCCACCGGCTGTTTCTTCCGTGCCATATCGCCTCCTGACATCGGAGGAGATGGCTCAGACACAAACTTTCTGACGCTTTCCGGCCGCCCTGCAGAGCCGCCTGGAGGCCTCGACGGCCGCTTGACTTCGACTTGGCGGGACGAGCCTTGGAACAACGTCGAGCCCCTCGCGGCGCCGCTGACGATGCGCGAGGTCGGGAACACGAGGGGACCGGTGGCCAGCGCTGTCTTTTCGGCGCCGGCCCGCACGGGACCGGTCCGCCCTCTGGGCGCCGCCGCGCGAGACTGCGGAGATGGCCGGCCGCGCATCCATTGGGGGTGCGTCCAACCGCTGTCTATTGCCACGCACCGTAAGCGCGATAGCGTGTCAGATCGGAGACAACCTCTGCGGAAGCCCATTCCCCCACTCCCGCCCCCCATCCTGGAATCGCTGGCGGCCTTCGGCGCCGGCCTCAGAAACCTCCGGCTCGCACGCGGACTTCCGACCACTTACGCGGCGGCCCGTGCGTCGGTCTCGCGGTCCACGCTGTACAAGATCGAGCGCGGCGATCCGGGCGTCGCGCTCGGAGCGTATGCCAGGGTGCTCGGCGGCTACGGGCTCCTCGAGCGGCTGGAGCGGCTGCCCGATCCGCGCCGGGACCGGGCCGAGGTTGCCCGGGAGCAGTCCCGGCTGCCCCAGCGGATCCGGCACGGACCGCAGACGTAAGGCCGTGTCGTCCGACTCAGCGGCCAAACGCGGCGGAACCCGCAGGTGGTCGGTCAGCGCCCCCGCGCCGCGGCCAGAGTGTCGGGCATGCCCGGAGTCGGTCCGTGTCCAGCCACCGCAGGTCTCGGACAGCTTCTCCACCCGCACGCTGCCGTCGGCCGCGAGCTGGAGCAGGACCTTCATGGCGAAGTTCGCGAGATCAATGGGCTTCGATCGGTGCCGTGCAGGGATTGTCCGCGATGATGGAGAACGGCTCCCTCACGTTGTTCTGATCGGTCCGGATCGCCAGGGACGGCACGCCCGGCTCGGAGGGGGACGCGGGGCTCTGGCTGCACGCGGCCGCGGACAGTGCCAATAGAGCGATCCAGGGAAAACTCTCGGAGTGGCGCATCGGGTCGGCCTCCAGCTCTGGGTGGGGAATGCGAGAACCGGACACGATGCTACGCCAAGCCGATCAATGGCCGGTCAGTCAGAAGTCAACTGCGAGCCCGTTCCACGGTGGGCGGAAGCTTGCCTGAGCGCCGGCCGCCTAGCGAAACCCCGTCGCTACGTCCATCTTCCCACGTCCCCAACACATAGGGCCCATGCCCGAACTGCTCAGCCGGCTCCAAGCCGCCCTCGCGGACCGCTACCGTCTTGATCGGGAAGCCGGTGCCGGCGGCATGGCGACCGTCTACCTGGCCGAAGACGTGCGCCACGACCGCCGCGTCGCCCTCAAAGTCCTCCGCCCCGAGCTGGCCGCCGTGATCGGGGCCGAGCGCTTCCTGGCCGAGATCAAGCTCACGGCCAACCTCCAGCACCCGCACATCCTGCCGCTGTTCGACTCGGGCGAGGCGGACGGCTACCTGTTCTACGTCATGCCCTTCATCCAGGGCGAGACCCTGCGCGACCGGCTCAACCGGGAGAAGCAGCTCCCCGTCGCCGAGGCGGTCCGGATCACGACGGAGGTGGCGTCGGCGCTCGACTACGCCCACCGGCATGGCGTCATCCACCGGGACATCAAGCCGGAGAACATCCTGCTCCACGACGGCCAGGCGCTGGTGGCCGACTTCGGGATCGCCCTGGCCGCAAGCAAGGCCGGCGGGAGCCGGATGACCGAGACCGGGATGTCGCTCGGCACCCCGCATTACATGTCGCCCGAGCAGGCGATGGGCGAGCGCGAGATCACCGCCCGGAGCGACGTCTACGCCCTCGGCGCGGTGCTCTACGAGATGCTCTCGGGCGACCCGCCGTTCACCGGCTCCACCGCGCAGGCGGTGGTGGCGCGCGTGGTCACCGAGAGTCCCCGCCCGCTGACCACCCAGCGCCACACGATTCCGCGCCACGTCGAGGCGGCGGTGCTGACCGCGCTCGAGAAGCTCCCGGCGGACCGCTTCGCCACCGCCGCCGAGTTCGCCGAGGCGCTCCGGGACACGAGCTACGGTACCGGCGCCCCGACCGCGGCGTTCCCCGCGGCTGCCGGCGCGGCGGCGGCCATGCCCGCGGGCCGGCGGACGCGGCTGGGTTCCGTGGTGCCCTTCGCGGTGGCGGTGATTGCCACGGCGGCGTCGCTCT
>JBBRGH010000317.1:0-4203 GCA_038240915.1 Gemmatimonadales bacterium
GTGCCCCTGGCCCTCGGCCTCGGCGCGGGGGCCGAGCTACAGCAGCCGCTGGCGCTGGCAGTGATCGGCGGGCTGGTGGTCTCGACGCTGGTGACGCTGCTGATCGTGCCAGTGCTGTTGGAGATGTTCGGGGACCTCGAGGCCCGTGGGGTGCCGCAGGTGGAACCGGTGGAAGCATGATGGGACGGCCGTGGCGAGGTCTCGGCGGGGTGGCGGTCGTACTGTGGCTGGCACCGGTCGCACCCGGTTCGGCGCAGTCCCCGTCGGCCGCGACCTACCACTTGGTCCGCGCCGACACGCTCGGCGGCGACGGGCGCTGGGACTACCTGACCCTGGACGCGAGCGGGCGGCGGCTGTTCATCGCCCGGCAGACCCGCATCATGGTGGTGGACCCAGCATCAGGCGCGGCGCTCGGCGAAATCCCCGACATCGCCGGGGCGCATGGAGTGGCCCTGGCCGAGGCGGCCGGCCATGGCTTCGCCACCAGCGGGCACGACGGCAGCGTCACCATGTTCGACCTCCGCACCCTGGCCGTGCTGCGACGCACGGCGGTCGGGGCCGGCGCCGACGCCACGCTGTTCGATCCCGTGTCGGGCCGGGTCTTCACGTTCAATGGAGCGGCGGCGAGCGCCACGGCGGTGGACGCCGCGTCCGACCGTGTCATCGGCACCATCGCGCTGGGCGGGAAGCCCGAATTCGGCGTCTCGGATGGTGCGGGCAAGCTCTACGTCAACATCGAGGACACGGGCGAGTTGGTCGAGATCGATCCGGTCCGACTCCGGGTAACCCGCCGCTGGCCGCTGGCTCCGTGCGAGGAGCCGACCGGCCTCGCCCTCGACCGCCCCCACCGCGTTCTCTTCAGCGGCTGCTCCAATCGAATCATGGCGATCAGCGACGTCAGGGCCGGCCGGACCATCGCCCAGGTGCCGATCGGCGCGGGGGTGGACGGCGTCGCCTTCGACGCGGGCACCGGCCTCGCGTTCGCCTCCAACGGCGGCGACGGCACCCTGACAGTGGTGCACGAGGATGCGCCGGCCGCCTTCCATGTGGTCTCCATCGTCCCCACCCGCCAAGGTGCCCGCACCCTCACGCTCGACCCCCGGCAGCACCGGATTTACACCGTCACCGCCGTCTTCGGGCCACCGCCCGCTCCCACCGTGGCCGAACCGCATCCTCGGGCCGCCCCGCTTCCCGGGACCTTTATGCTCCTCTCGCTCGATCCCTGACGGCCACACGCGTCGCGGGCGCCCTCAACATCCTGCAGGTCCACGTCGTTCAGCTTCGGCTTGGCGAGGCCCTTGGTCGCGGCCGTGAGCTAGTCGGCCGCGCTGGGTGGCGCTGGTCTCCTCGAGCCCACCCTTGAGCATTGAAATGACTGTGTTGCTGCCGAACAGTGGATCGAATCATCGAGCCCCGTCCCTGGTCGAAGGCGGAGGTGGTGAGCCGGGACAAGGCAAGCGGCGTACCGCCCGCGGCAGGCTCTAAAGGCAGACCCGGCAACGCGCACGTAACCGTCGGGCATCGTTCATGCAGTTGACCTCGAACGACACCTGCGGGCCGATGTAGGCGAACGGCGCCACGCCCGGCGACGGGACCCGCAGCTTCAGATAGACCGGCACGTCGAGGTAGTCCAGCTTGGTGCCGCCGGTGCCGTCCGACTTGAGGCCCCGCTGGGCAAACAGCGCCTCGGCGCCCACGCCGACCACCTGCGTCCCGAGACCGAGCGAAACGCCGGCGGCGAACCCGGTCCGCGTCTCCAGGTTACCGGGCAGGACGCCCTTGTTCGAAATGTTGCCGAAGGATGCGCCGCCCTTGATGCCGATCTGGACCTGCCCGGCCAGTGCGGCGGGGACCGCCACAAGACCCAACAGGAGCGCGCCACGGGTGAGCCAATTGACGTGCATGTCAGACCTCCAGACGGCCGAAGGTGCGCCGGCGTGTGTACATTCACTCGGCGCGCAGACCGGGCGTCAGCGCCAACCGTAGGGAAAGGGTAGCCCGTTGGGGGCCCGGGAATCAAACCGGAGGTGGGATCAGGTGCCCGTGGCCGCTTTGGGGGCGGGTTATTGACCTTGTTGCGGAGGGTCGGCCGCTCGATCTCGTCCAGGTCGAACGGCGTCGGCGCCCTTTTTTTTCCCGCGGTTCCATCCTTATTGTCCAACCGCGTTCCGTGCCGCCCTCGGGCTCCCCGGGGCGGCTCCCCTCTGCCACCGTGCTCCGCGAGGCGCCGTTGCCGTGACCCCGATCGAGGCGTTCGGGACGCTGGACCTGCGGGTGGGCCGGGTGCTCCGGGCCGAGCCCAACGCCCGGGCCCGGAAGCCGGCCTACAAGCTCTGGATCGACTTCGGACCGCTGGGGGAGAAAAGCTCGAGCGCCCAGCTCCAGGCCCGCTATGACGCGGAGGCGCTGGTGGGCCGCCTGGTGATCGCGGCGGTCAACCTGGGCCCGCGCAACATCGCGGGGTTCACATCGGAAGTGCTGGTCTTGGGGCTGCCGGACGCGGAGGGCGAGGTGATCCTGCTCGCCGCCGAGCGGGAGGTCCCGCTCGGCGAACGGGTGTATTAGGGAGCGGCGTCGGGGGCCGGCCGGACCATCAGTCCGGTGACGGCGCCATCCCGGGCCAGGCTCCACTCGATCAGCATCGGCCGGCGCGAGGTGTCGAACGAGGCGGTGCGCTGGTAGATCTGGAACGGCGCGGCGTCGTCCACCCGCTCGCCGAGGGCGCGCCGCTCGGGCCCGAGGCGGGTCACCGCCCGGCCCGCGAAGCTGGCCAGGTCGGCCACGCTGCCGAAGGTCTGCCGCATCTCGGGCGAGAAGCGGTCCCACAGCTTCTGGTACTGGTTGTCGTACAGCCAGGTGGTGTACAGCCGCCCCTGCTCGAGGGCGCGCGGCGGCTCCTTGCCGCGCGGGGCGCAGGCGGTCATCATCGCCGCGCCGATCAGTCCCCATACCCGCGTGCGCATCACTGGTTCCTCACGGTCCCTCGACCCGACCCCCACCTTCGGGAGCAGCCATGCGGGTCTACATCTCGGTGGACATGGAAGGCGTGGCCGGCGTCGTCCACGAGGATCAGACCGATCCGGTCGATCCCCGTCATGCCGGTGAGTATAACCGGTTTCGCCGGCTGATGACGGCGGAGGCCAACGCCGCCATCGAGGGCGCGCTCGCCGCCGGCGCCGGCTACGTGCTGGTGAACGACAGCCACTGGCTGATGCGGAACCTGCTGGCCGAGGAGCTGCATCCGGCGGCCGAGCTGCTGAGCGGAACGCATAAGCCGCTCTCGATGATGGCGGGGGTGGACCTGGGGTTCGACGCGGCGCTCTGCGTCGGCTACCACGCCCGGGCCGGCGTGGGGCACGCCACCATCGACCACACCTACACCGACGGGGTGCACGAGGTTCGGCTCAACGGCCGGCCGGCGGGCGAGCTGGCGCTCAACGCCGCGCTGGCCGGCACCTGGGACGTGCCGGTGGCGCTGGTGAGCGGCGACCAGGCGCTGGCGGCGGAGGCGCGCGAGCTGCTCGGCGCGTCCGTGGAGACCGTGATCGTGAAGCACGCGGTCGGCCGCTATGCGGCGCGGAGCGTCTCACCCTCGGCCGCGTGCCGGCTGATCCGCGAAGGCACCATCGCGGCGCTGGGCCGGACCCACCAACCGCTCCGACTGCCCCCGCCGATCCGGCTGGAGGTGGATTTCGTCCAGACCCGGATGGCGGACATGGCGGAGCTGGTGCCGGGGTCGGTGCGGACGGCGGGGCGGACGGTGGCGTTCAGCCACGAGGATTATCGGGAGGTGTTCCGGGCGTGGCGGGCGCTGTACAGCCTGGGGAACGTGGGGTAATTGATCCGGTGCGGCGCTACCCCTGCGGTTGGACGCGGCAGGTGCGCTCTCCCCCCCTCGCCGCCCCTTGCTCCGAGTCGCCGCCCGGTGCCACGGTCCCCCGGCCGGTAGACCCGCCCGCTTACGCCGGCACCGGATCCCGCTCCATCGCCAGCTCGGCCTCCAGCGCCGCCCGGTCGCGGCCGACGGTGACGACCGCCAGCACTTTGCCCCCGCGCACGAACCGCACGGCGCAGTCCTTCTCCGCCACGCTCCCGTCCACCTCCAGCCGGTCCCACCGCTCCGCGTGCCCCACGTAGGTGAGCGACATCTGGTAGTGGCTGCTCCAGAAGAACGGCACCGCGTCGAACCGCTGGTCGAGCCCC